>VFLF01000868.1 GCA_009885185.1 Nitrosomonadales bacterium
GCCGGATAAACTCCATGCCATCCATGTTCGGCATATCCAGATCGCACACCACCAAATCAATCAATTCGGGCAGCGCCTCCCGCATCAGGGTTACAGCGTGACTGCCGTCGCTGGCTTCCAGCACTTGCCTCGCTCCCATCGAGCGCAGCAAGCGCGCCACCATCATTCGCTGAAAATCATGGTCCTCGGCCACCAGTACCAGCAAGTCGCTTGCGTCGCTCATGGTGTTGCGTCCGTTGTGCCGGCAGGATTCAGCCGCGCGTCCAGCCACGCCAGCAAGCGCACCAGTTCCGACTTCACTTCCACTTCAAAACTTAGACGTCCTTGTTTGCCCTCCCGCTCCATGACTTCGCATACGGACGCCAAGTTGTTCGCCCCAACCATGCGGCTGGCCCCCTTGATGCGGTGAGCAACACGAGTCACTTCCGGAATATCCTGCTTCGCCAAGGCGCTGTCCAATGCGGCGAAGTCCATGCGTGACTGGCTGCGAAGCTCGCGCAGCAGCTCGTCTACGTCGATTGCGCCCTCCAAAAGCGCGCCCAGTTGAGACAGGTCGATCGGATCCTGTTGCATGTCTTTAACCTGCTTGGTGTTGCTGAAAACGATGCCGCAATTGAAATGCCGGGCATCCTGAAACTGCCTGCGAACTAGGGATTCTACTGGAATCGCCGGCAATGGCGCAAAATGCCCGAAACATCCGAATCGCCAGATTCAGCAACCCTCGCAAATTTGTTAGCCGCCGGCCCTCCGGACGGCCCGCTGCCACGCCGCGCGCAGGGTTCGCACCAGGTCTCGCGCCATCACGGGATCAAAGCGCCGCTCTATTTGTCGTTGCGCATCAATTTCGCCTGCGTGCTTCCAGTAACCCACTGCCAGCCCCGCCAGATACGCCGCGCCCAGAGCCGTGGTTTCCGTGATGCGCGGACGTACCACCGGCACGCCGAGGATATCCGCTTGAAACTGCATCAGGAAATCATTGCGCGCCGCACCGCCGTCCACGCGCAGTTCTTCGATGGCGATACCCGAATCCGCCTGCATTGCGTCCAGCACATCGGCGGTTTGATAGGCAATGCTTTCCAGCGCCGCGCGTGCAATATGCGCCGCAGTACTGCCTCGGGTCAAGCCGCTGATGTTGCCGCGCGCATGCGCGTCCCAGTGCGGGCTGCCGAGTCCGGCAAACGCCGGCACGAAGTACACGCCGCCGTTGTCCTCGACGCTGGCGGCCAGCGCCTCAACCTCGGATGCTGATTGGATAATGCCCAGACCGTCGCGCAGCCACTGCACCACCGCACCGCCGATGAACACGCTGCCTTCGAGTGCGTATTCGCGTGCATCGCCATGTTGCGCGGCGCAGGTCGCCAGCAGTTGATTTTTCGATTGAATGATCTCGTTTCCGGTATGCATCAACATGAAACAGCCGGTGCCATAGGTATTCTTTACAAGTCCCGGCTTGACGCAGCGCTGGCCGAACAATGCGGCCTGCTGATCGCCCGCCATGCCGGCGATGACTATCGGCGCGTCGAACACGCCGCGTGCGGTATCGCCGACGATCTCAATGGAGCGCACGACCTTGGGCAGCAGGTTATGCAATACGTCAAAGCGCTCCACCAACGTGTCGTCCCACGCGCCTGTGCGTATGTTGTAGAGCAGTGTACGCGAGGCATTGGAGACGTCCGTCGCATGCGCCGCGCCGCCGGTGAGTTTCCATAGCAACCAAGTGTCGATGGTGCCGAACGCCAGCCGTCCCGCGTTGGCCAGTTCCCGCGCGCCGGCCACGTTATCCAGCAGCCAGCGAATCTTGGCCGCAGAAAAATACGCGTCGAGCACCAAACCCGTGCGCCGCGTGATGTCCGCGCCATGGCCTTCGGCCTTCAGTGCCTCGCAGTGCTCTGCCGTGCGCCGATCCTGCCACACAATGGCGTTGTGGATCGGCGTGCCGGTAACGCGATCCCACACCACCGTGGTCTCGCGCTGGTTGGTGATGCCGATGGCAGCGATGTCACGCGCGCTTAATTTCGCTTTCGCCAACGCCTCGTGCGCCACGGTAAGCTGCGTATCCCAGATTTCGTTCGGATCGTGTTCGACCCAACCCGGTTGCGGAAATATCTGCCGGAATTCGCGCTGCACCATCGCGCGCACGCTACCCACGTGATCGACCACCATCGCGCGCGAGCTGGTGGTGCCTTGGTCTAATGCGAGGATGAAGGTCATGCCTGAAAGAGAAAATCAAAAGCCATTTTAACCACAGATGAACACAGATAAACACAGATGAAAATCAAAATCAAAAAATACGTAACTATATGTTTTTATTGATATCTTAAATTAAACTTTTGCTGCTTTTGAACTTATCCGTGTTTATCTGTGTTCATCTGTGGTTAAAAAGCCCTTGACCTTCAATACGTTAAAATACGCCCCTTCGTTTGCCCACTCTCAAGGAATCTTTACGTGAAACAAATCAATGTAGGCGTTATCGGCACCGGCTGGTGCGGCGGCATCCGCGCGGAGACCTGCGCGATGAATCCACTGGTGAAGGATTTGCACGTGGTCGAAACGCGCCCGGAGCGCCTCGCGGAAATCGCCAAAAAAACCAACGCCAAATCCGCCACCGCCGACTACAAGGACATCATCAAACTGAATGACGTCGATGCGGTGTTTATTTCCGC
>VFLF01000400.1 GCA_009885185.1 Nitrosomonadales bacterium
GCAGGGTCGCCAGACTGCGGTCGAATTCCCTGACCTGATCGCTTAAAGCGCTGGTCTCCCCGGTCCCGACCGACAGCGCCATGCGGTAGGACTGCATGCGCATGCGCCCGGCCTCATTGACTGCGGCGGCGCCGCCGTCGAGTTGCCAGGACACCCAGAGCGTGGCAACCGTTGAAAGGAGCGCCAGCAGCAGGAAAGGCGCGCCCACCAGCGCCAGCTTGACACCCAGACTCCAGTGCCGGTGCAGCGTCATCGCCCGCGCTCAACTACCGGCGTGGCAACTAGGCCGTGCGCTCGAAAATAGCGGCAATGCCCTGGCCGCCGCCGATGCACATGGTGACCAGCGCGTAACGGCCGCCGGTGCGCTGCAATTCATACAGCGCTTTCACCGTGAGAATCGCGCCGGTGGCGCCGATGGGGTGCCCTAGGCCTACCGCGCCACCGTTGGGATTGGTTTTTGCCGCATCGAATTTCAGATCGCACGACACCGCCAGCGCCTGCACGGCGAAGGCTTCGTTGGATTCGATCACGTCCATGTCCTCGATCTTGAGGCCGGCGCGCTTTAGTGCATTCGTGACCGCGGGCACCGGGCCGATGCCCATGATTTTCGGGTCCACACCGGCGAGGCCATACGACACCAGTCGCGCCATGGGTTTCAGTCCCGCCTTGGCGGCGGCGCCTTTTTCCATCATCACAATCGCCGCCGCACCGTCGTTGATGCCGGAGGCGTTGCCGGCGGTGACCGAGCCGTCTTTCTTGAACACCGCGCGCAGCTTCGCCAGGCTTTCGAGACTGACATCGGCGCGCGCGTGTTCGTCACGGTCAAACAGGGTCGTGCCCTTGCGGGTTTTTAATTCAATCGGCAGGATTTGATCTTTGAAGTAGCCCTTGTCGATGGCGCTGACCGCGCGGCGGTGGCTTTCGACGGAGAAGGCGTCCTGCTGCTCGCGGGTGATTTTCCATTGTGCAGCGATGTTCTCGGCGGTGATGCCCATGTGCACCGTGTCGAACGGATCGGTGAGCGCGCCCACCATCATGTCCACCACGGCGCCGTCATTCATGCGCTGGCCCCAACGCAGTGATGGCATGAGGTAGGCGCCACGGCTCATCGACTCCGCGCCGCCGCCGACCGCCACATCGGCGTCGCCCAGTTGTATGCCTTGCGCCGCGCTGATGATGGCCTGCAAGCCGCTGCCGCACAAACGATTGACGGTGAGCGCGGTGGTTTCCTGCGGCAGCCCGCCCTTGATACAGGCGACACGCGAGATATACATGTCCTTGGCTTCGGTGTGGATCACGTTGCCGAGCACCAGTTGATTCACCTGCGCGGCTTCTATCTTGGCTCGTTTGACCGCTTCGCGGATCACCTGCGCCGCCAATTCGGTGGGTGCGATATCTTTAAGTGCGCCGCCATAATCACCGATGGCAGTACGTACACCGCTTAACACGACGACTTCACGGGCATCACTCATGGCAGACTCCATAACTATTTGTTTAAAAAGGAAATTTTAATAATACAGCAGGTTGAGGCGCCAAGTTTACGCTCGCATTCCACGCCTGTCGATACGGCTGCTGCGGTGCGCTAAACCTGCGTTTCAGCCGGGGCCGCTGCGGCGGTACAGGCGGTAGCGCTCCACCTTGTCGCCGGGGCGCGCGCCTTCCCAGATTTTGCGCCATCCCGGCGGCACGATTTCTTCTTTTGCCGTGCCCTGCGTCAGCAGCAGATCGCAGTGGCGGCGGCGCGCGGCGGATTCCTCGCGATGCGTCACGATATTCGACACGTAATGCAGCATCGCGCGCTGTGAATCTGCCAGATTGCGGCTGGATACACATTGGTATTTCGCGGGCATGGCTTTTTGCATGTTGACAAACACCGAGCGGTAGCTCTTGCCGGTGTCGATCCATGGCAGAAAAAGTATGTTGAGCAGTCCCCAGATCACGGTCACGCCCGCCGCCCACGCGATCACCGGGCGCTCCGGAATGCGCTTTAACCGCGCCAGCAGCAAAAACCACGCCGCCGTATAACAAGCCGCCACCGTAAAAGCCAGCCACTTGAAGCCCGGCGCGTAACCGGGCTGGATCCGATGCAGATGCGCATGCAGCCGCGCGGGCACGCCCAGTTCAAGGCCCATCCAGTAAAACCAGGCCACCACGATAAAAAATGCCGTGGCCATGATGCTGAACCACAGCCAGGCGTTCGCCGCGCCGCGCCGCAGGCTGCCCACGCCAGGCACGGCGAGCAGCGCCAACGCCGGCAGCAACGGCAGCGCGTAGAGATCGCGCGCGCTGGTGCCGAACGACAGCAGGACTATGGTGATTATCAGCCCGGTCAGCGGCAGCGCAATCGCCGGCGACGCAGAATAGGACTTGCGCGCGATCCACAACGTCCAC
>VFLF01000184.1 GCA_009885185.1 Nitrosomonadales bacterium
CACCAGCAGCAATCGGCCGTCCTTGATCAACGGAAACGCGGGTCCCAGGCCGACGGCGCCAAAATGCACACGCCCGGCAACGATTTCGATGATGGCCTCCGATTGTCCCTTGAAGCCCACGTGTACGGCTTTCATGCCGGCGGCAAACAGGAATCTTTCCGCATTCAAGTGGAGAATGCTGCCGGCGCCGGAGGAACCGAACAGCAGCTTGCCGGGACGCGCGTGGCCCAGCGCGATGAGTTCCCTGGCAGACTTGACGCCGAGCGACGGTGCAACGATGATCGCGCCGGTGCTGAAGCCGATGCTCGCGACAGCGGAAAAATCCTTGAGCGGATCGTACGGCAGGCTCGGCTGCAACGCCGCGCTTACCGCAAAGGTGGGCGCTACCGCCAGCAGTGTATAGCCGTCGGGCGTCAGGATTACTTTTCATCGCTATCTCGGCGGCGGTTGATGGCATAGTCCGTCACCTTCCCGATAAACGGCATCAGCAGCAGGCCGGGAATTTTTACGCAATGCGCAGCATCCTTGAAGGTATCTATGCCAATGGTCATTTCAATATGCCCGTCCTGTGGCTGATCCCGGTAGGTACCGAAGAGTCGATCCCAGATGGAAAAATTAAACCCGAAATTACTATTAGTTTCATGCTGAAGATGCGAATGGTGTACACGGTGCATATCCGGTGTAACAATAAACAATCTCACGATCCTATCAACCGCCAGTGGCAGGCGAACATTACTGTGATTGAACATCGACGTGGCGTTCAGCAACACCTCGAATATCACGACTGCAAGCAGCGGCGGCCCGAGCAGCAGGATGACGGCAAACTTGATCAACATGGACAGCAGTATTTCGAGCGGGTGGAAACGTGCCCCGGTCGTGACATCAAAATCAAGGTCCGCGTGATGTACGCGATGCAGGCGCCACAAGGCAGGCACCGCATGAACCATCACATGCTGCAGATAAATAGCCCCGTCAAGAATAATGACCGAGACAAGAATGACCACTGGAAAAGGCGTATCAAACTGATTAAACAGTCCCCACTGCTGCTGTATTGCATGATTGGCCACTCCAACTGCTGCCGCTGGAAAAACAAATCGTAGGATGAGCGTATTCAATACAACCAGTGAAATATTGTTTAACCAGCGCGCGGATTTTGACTGGCTTAGCACGCGACGCGGCGCCAGCATCTCCCAGGCAGCCATTATTGCGAATACACCGAAAAACACAGCGAGCCTGACAACAGCCTCCCAGCTTGTGATCGCTTCATCCATTACGTTGAACGCACCCCTATTAAACTGCAGTTGTATTGCGGGAAGCTCGATTCGGTGTGGGGAGATGTCTGTGCGCCCGGAGGGCAGCCTATTCTTCAAGAAATCAGTCCAAAACTCCTTTGTGTCGGACCTTTTAGCCGGGCTTGCGCGCCATGAAAGTGTAACCGTAGACCTCGAACAGCCGCGCGTTCTTTTCGCCTCGGGCCTCGCCGAACGTGTCAAACGGGTTGCTCACCTGAATGTCGACGAAGCCAATTTCTTTCATCATCGCCTGCCAGCCTTCACACGGAAGGCCACCGGC
>VFLF01000326.1 GCA_009885185.1 Nitrosomonadales bacterium
CGCTTCGCCAACTCTGTCATGTCGTGGACACTCCACGACGTGCAGGCGCCTCAATCTGCCATCGCGCTGATGACGACATCCGTCTCGCGCGCGAGTTGATCCAGCGTTTCGGGGGGTGCTGCCATCGACACATAGGGCTTCCTCGCAAAAGCGACGGAAGCTAGCGGCACCTGAGCGCGCACACCTTCGACGATCATCTTCAGCAGGTGATCGGCATTGCCCTTGCTGTTGTCGAGTACACCTAAGCGGATGCCTTGTTTGCTGATTTCGCGTTGCGCGACTTTTTTATCCGTGGCTTGCGCGGGGGCAGGAGCGGCGGGGATGACGAGTCTGACGGTTGAATTCATGGTATTCCTAGATTACGGCGCAGTCGTAATTGTGACATGCGTGCCGCACCGGTGACCACGGGTTTCACCCATTCTGAGGAATCAGCTACGGCGTTTCGTTAATCCCCATTTCCTTCAACACCTTGGTCCACCGTGCCAACTCACCCTTCACATAACCGCCGAAAACCGCCGGCGTGGATTGCATCAGCTCCATGCCTTGCGCGTTGAACTGCTCGCGAAACTCCGCTGCGCTCAACGCGCGCGTCAGCGTTTCATTGATCTTGCGCAACACCGGCTGCGGCAACCCCGCCGGGGCGAATACGCCGTACCACTGCACCACTTCAAAGCCCGGTAAGCCCTGTTCGGCAAAGGTCGGCGCGTCGGGAATCGCCGCCATGCGCTTTAACGTGGTGACGCCCAGCGCGCGCAGGCGACCACCACGCACATGCGGTTGCGCGGTGGAGACGGCGCCGAACGACGCCTGTACGTGACCGCCCATGATGGCGATGATCGATTCGCCGCCACCCTTGAACGGGATGTGCGTCATGGGTATGCCGGCGGCGCGCTTGAGCAATTCACCCGCGATGTGCGGCGCGCCGCCGTAGCCGGTGGAGCCATAGCTCGCGACCTCGCCTTTTTTCGCCAACTGAATAAACTCGGGCAGCGTGCGCGCGGAGGACGCCGATTGCACGGTCATGATCACCGGCGTGATGCCCGCGTTGGTGATCGGCGTGTAATCGCGCACGGGGTCGTACGGCAGATTGGGCCGCAGCGCGGGGTTGATGGAAAACTGCGTCGATGATCCCATCAACAGCGTGTAACCATCCGGCGCGGCCTTGGCCACGAGCTGCATGCTGATAACACCGCCGCCGCCCGCGCGGTTATCGACAATCACCTGCTGGCCCCATGCATCGGTGAGTTTTTGCGCGAGTGCGCGCGCCAGCACATCGGCGATGCCTCCCGGCACGAAGCCGACGATAAAGCGCACCGGACGTGACGGGTATTCCTGCCCAAACGCCATCGCGGGCATCGCCAGTGACGCCGCCACCACCAGCACCCCTGCCTGTACCCTCCGCATCACAGCACTTTAGTTCGCCAGCGGATTCGGCCGCAACTGAAATCGCACCACCTTTGGCTTATTCTCGGTGCCGCCTTCGAGGTGAAACATGGTGCGTGTCGAGTAAGTGGTCCACATCGCCTTGCCTTTCCAGCCGGTGTTGGGGTTATCGATGCGCCCGTCCACCCACTTGGTGTAAAAGCCGTTCGGAAACGGCACACGCAGTGTGATCCATTTTCCATTCACCAGCGCAAACAGCGCATCGCTAAGGTTGCCGGTGACGATGGGTACGTTCTTGCCCAATCCAAAGGTGTCGTACTGATCGATCCACGTGTAATAGCTCGCCTCGGCGCTGCCGGTTTCCGTGATGTCCCTGAAATTAGGTCCGGGTATCGGATACAGCGTCCAGCCCTCGGGGCAATGCCTGCCGGTCGCCGCTTTCGGGCCATTCAGCGGCCCTTTGCATTTGCGCCGGTCGAACGCCGCGAGGTGTCCGCTGGACAGCGACAGCCAGAACACGCCGTTGCGATCAATGTCGCCGCCGCGCGGACCGTAGCCGGGCAACGGCGGCTCGTAGATTTCCGTAAGCGCGGTATGTGTCGGGTCCGCGCCGGGCGCAACGCGCACCGCGTAGCCGGGGAATGGCCCGAGCGAAGTACCCCACACCGTGCCATCGACAGGGTTCACCGCCACCGAATAAAAACCCACGTGGACGCGCTTGTCCTTGGCGGGATCAACCGGTTGGTTGGGTTCGACATACTCATCGCGTTTGCCGTTGCCGTTGGTATCTATGATGAACGGCGTCCAGCCCTGCGAGCGCGCTTCATCGCCGGTTTTATCAAACATCGCGCGATCCAGCCAGCCGACCACGCCGTTGGCGGAACCGCCGCTGGAGGTCCACAGCGTGTTGTTGGCGTCTTCGGCGAAAATCAGGTGATGCGTCGGGAAGCAGGTGCTGATCAGCGTGAACTTGCCGCTCGCCGGATCGTACATCGACAAATGCCGGTTCGAGCTGTCAATCGGATACACCTTGGCGGAAGGATGATTCGAGCCCTTCTTGCAGAAATCCGGATTCTCGCGCGGACGCACGCGCGCGGTGAACCACGGGCGGCCTTTTTCATCCATCATCGGATTGTGATTGCTGGTCTGCGCATCCCAGATTGGCTTGTCGCCCCAATACGGCGACGGCGACAGCGGATCATCGCGGTGCGAAGGCGTTTTCGGGTCGCGCACCGGGTGAAACACTTCGGAAGCGGCGTTGCGCGCCGGGTCGAGTATCGGCACCCAATCCGTGCTGAACTCGGCTGATCCGTAGAATTTACCGTTGGCGTTGATCGTCGGCTTGCGGCGGTCGGTGCCGACGAGATCGTGCAGATACGCCGTGTTGCGCGACCAGTCCCACAACGTCAGCACGACGTTGCGCTCGATGCCCTGCGGACGCTGTGGTTTATCGAACGGCAGCTCGCCCGCGGCGATGCGGTCGGTCCAGTCGGCGAACAGCGTCAAGGATTTCTCCGTGCCGATGCGGCCCACGGTGTTGATCATATTGGTCACCGCCTGCCCCGACGCGATGCGCCTCGCCCACGCATCGTACGACGTCATGTGCGCGAAATCCTTGGGCATGATGCGCGTGCCAGGCGTACCCATCGCATGACAAGAATTGCAGCCGTTGGTCTTGATCGTGTTCAGCCACTCGTACTGCGTCTTGATGGCTTCCATGATGCCGTTACCCTTGGTACCAGTGCCGGGAAAATCACTCTTCGGCGGAATTTTCAGCAGCGAATACCAGTAGATCGCCGGGTAATACTGCGCGGCGGCGGCGGCAGTGGGTGCGGCCATCGCTTTGAGATCCAGCGTTCTACCGGGCGCCGCAGTCACCTTCGGCGAATCGACCAACCCGTAGCCGCGCACCCACACCTGATAATTCCCTTTCGGCAATTCGGGAATCAGGTAACGGCCGCGATCATCGGTCACCACGATCTTGGCAAACTTCGTCGGCAGATTGGTGGTTTCTGCGATCACCCACACGCCGGCTTCCGGCCCGCCGGCACCGGTGACCACACCGCTGATCTCGCTGTCGCCCGCGCGTGGGCTTTGCGCCGAAGCCGCAGTGATCATCGCGACGACCATTGCCACCACGATGCTCCATCCCAAGTTTTTTCTCATCATCCCCTCCCGTTTGCCTGCATAGTAGTTTTCGCAGCCAACGCCTCGCTACGTTACGCCCATTATCATCAATTCTCGCCGACTCGCCAGCGACATTCCACTTTACAATGCGGCGCAAG
>VFLF01000657.1 GCA_009885185.1 Nitrosomonadales bacterium
CAAGGAACAAGGCACGGTCTATGTCTCCTATCGCAAGACCAGCATGCACGGCTCCCTGGCATCGGTCAAAGCGCTGCGCGCAGTGGATGCCCTGTTGGATGGCATTGTGCGCGAGGCGATCAAATAACGTTGCACGCACAAAGAGCCCCCTTGACAGACCTTACTTTTTTCACCTACCCCCGAACCAGAGGCGGAATCAGACCCAAGTAAAAAAGCACAGAGGCCTCCGCCTTTAACTACCGCGCAGCCTGCCCCGCCTGCGGCGCTGGCGCACCGCCACCCGCCTTGATCGTGTTAAGCGTGTTCATCGCCGTGCCGATCATCGTTGCGACGTCAGCCACGTTGCCGGGCACGATCATGGTGTTGTTGACTTTGGCCATGTTGGCGAATGCGCTGATGTAGTGTTCCGCCACTTTCAGGTTGGCTGCGTTCATGCCGCCCGGCTCGCTCATGGCGGCGGCCACGGTGCGCACGGCTGCCGCGGTGGCGTCGGCGATGGTGGTGATGGCCTTGGCTTCGCCTTCCGCCTTGTTGACCTGGGCGATTTTTTGCCCTTCGGATTCGAGCACGGCTGCCTGCTTAACGCCTTCGGCGAGGTTAATTTCTTCCTGCCGCTGGCCTTCGGATTTGGCGATCAATGCGCGTTTTTCGCGCTCGGCGGTGATCTGCGCCTGCATGGAGCGCAGAATCGCTTCGGGCGGGGTGAGGTTTTTGATTTCGTAGCGCAGTACTTTGACGCCCCAGGTGCGGCCCGCCTCGTCCAGCACGGA
Organism: Nitrosomonadales bacterium; assembly: GCA_009885185.1. Next base: position 771 of record VFLF01000657.1, read on the forward strand.
CACCACTTGCCGGTTGATTTCGTCGCGCGACTCAAATGTTTTGTCGAGTTCCATTTTGCCGATCTCGGAGCGCAATGTCGTCTGCGCGAGTTGCGTTACGGCGTCAATATAGTTGGACGAGCCGTAGGAGGCGAGCTTGGGATCCGTCACCTGGTAATAGATGATGCCGTCCACGCCGAGTTGGGTGTTGTCCTTGGTGATACACACTTGTTCCGGCACGTCGAGCGCGGTTTCTTTCAGCGAATGGCGATACGACACTTTGTCGAGAAACGGGGTAATCCAGTTCAGGCCCGGCTCCAGCACGCTATGAAATTTGCCGAGACGCTCGACCACCCATGCCTGCTGTTGCGGCACCTGGCGCATGGCTTCCCAACCCGCCACCACCACCAGGCCAATCAGGAAAAACGGAATAGCGAACGCCCCCTGTCCGGCGGCCACCAGTACCACGGTTACAATGATAACGCCTATGACTTTTCCGATCATGTTGTTCTCCCAAACGTAAGAAATTGCGTAATCGAAACCAAAGGTGCCGCGCTATTGCGGCTTGGTGCTTGAAATGTGCAGCGTATTTCCATCCGTCGAATTGATGTAAAAAACGGTGCCGCCGGGCGTGCGCGTGCCCGTGACCTTGGCATCCCAGGTGGCGTTGCGATAACGCACCTTGGCAATGCCATCAGCCTCGCTGACCCAGGTTTCGAGGATCACCGTGTGGCCGACATCCAGTGACTCTTCGTTCTTCTCCTTGGGGGTTTGTTTCTTTTTCAGGCTGCTCGCGACAATCATGCCGCCAGCCGCCAGCGCCACCGCGGCAACCGCCTGTATCTCGAACGAGAAGCCGAACCACGCCATCGCCGCGCCAGCGAAGGCCGCCAGCCCCAGTATCAGCAGCATAATGGTGCCTGTCATCATCTCCACGATAATCAGGCCAATGCCGACTACGGCCCACCAGACATACGGTTGCATATCCATGATGTCCCCGCTTTATTTTTGTTGAATGGTTCTGGTTAGCATAGCGAAATGCATTGCAGGCGTCTAATGATGCATCAGTAATTATTATTAATGTTTAAAAACAAATACTTACACTAATTCAGCCATGATGAGCGTTCACGCAGTTCAGCGATCTTGCCGCGCACCGCGTGTGCATCGCGCGCTTGCGGATTCAGCCGCAAATAGGTTTCAAAATCCGCCAGCGCCGCGCGGCAGCATTCGAGTTCCTCGAGCAGGCGCGCGCGTTCGCGGTATTCATCGGCCGCCTCCGGGTAAAGATCGATCACGCGGTTGACCTGCGTCAAAGCCCGCGTGCGGTCGCCGCGCTCGGTATGAATCGCCTTCAGATTTCGCAGCATGCGCGCGACGATTTCGCGTGGCTGCGCTGCGGGTAACAGGCGCATCACGCCTTCGGGCGAGACATCCACGCCGCCGCCCAATACACGCAGGCGCTTTTGCAGATCCTTGATACCCAGCGTCGCGCCACGCGCATACGCATCCAGCACCACCGATCCATCGCGCAGCGCGCATTTCACCAAAAAATGTCCGGGAAACGATACGCCCGTAAGCGGCAAACCCACGCGGCGGCCCACCTCGATATACAGTACCGACAGCGTAATGGGTATACCCAGTTTACGGTCGATCACCTCGTTCAAATAGCTGTTGCGCGGGTCGTAGTAATCGTCCGCGTTGCCGGCAAAGCCCAGATCCTCGAACAGGTAATGATTAAACAGAGCCAGTTTGTCCGCCGGCGAGATATCCGCGCGCAGGCGCTTTTTCAGCATCGCCGCCAGTTCGTCAATGCGCTCAATATAAGCGGCGATATCGAGTTGCGGATACTCGTCTTTCGCCATCACCAATGCGGCCTGCGCAAGATTCATCTGCTCGCGCGGCACATCCAGTACATCCTGCCAGGTTTGCGCGATGTTCATGCTGAAAACGGCTCGGCGATTTCCACGAGGTTGTTGTCGGGATCGCGCATATAGACGGAGCGAAGATCGAAGCGCGCGCCCTGGCGTTTATCCGGCCCCGCGATGATGGTGACGTTGCAGGCCTTCAAATGCGCGATGACCTCGGTCAGCGGCCGGTCAGCCAAAAAACAAAAATCCAGCGAGCCGGGCGTGGGCTTATCCGCCTTGAGACTGGCATCGAAGCCCGGCGGATGTACATTGAACTTGCGGTCGCCAAAGCGCAGCGCAATACGCTCAGCGCCTCTCGCGCCATAGCGCTCAACCCGCATGCCGAGCACGCGCGTGTAAAAGTCCAGACACTTATCGAGATCAGCCGTGGTGAGCACCACGTGATCGAAATCCTTAATCATGACAACTCCCGGTCAATGGTTTGCCGCGCCATCATAGCACCGGCAATCATGGCCCGTGGTTGTGGGTTCCAGCCGTTACGGCGACAATAGGATTTTTCTCCACGCATAGACGAATCCATTCTGCATGCCTGCCGCTCACCCACAAGTTCCCCATCCTGATGCTGTCGCGCGCTACCTGCGTGACGCCTGCAACGCCGATGCCGTGCGCGTGGCGCCGTTGACACTGTTGTCGGGCGGCGCGATCCAGCAAAACTGGGAACTTAACGTTACGATATCCACGGGCCCGCACCAAGGGGCGCGCACCTGGGTGCTGCGCACCGATGCGCCGGCAACCGTGGCGTCGAGCCTGCCGCGCGAACGCGAATTCGCGATCCTGCGTTTCGCGCACGCGTCCGGCCTGCTTGCTCCACGACCGCTGTTTTTGTGCGAGGACATGAATGTCATCGGGCGGCCTTTTTTTGTGATGGAGAAACTGCCCGGCGTCGCGGCGGGCCACAAGGTGGTGCGCCTGGATTTTGACCGCCGCGCCCTTGCGCGTGAACTGGCGCACGCCGCCGCGCGCATCCACGCGATCCGTCCGCCGCTGGCGGAATTACCGTTCCTGAAAACGTTTCTGGCGCGCGATGTGATCGCCGCTTGCCGCGCGTATCTCGACACGCTGGACGAGCCGCACCCCGTGCTGGAATGGGGGCTGCGCTGGTGCGAGCGCCACGCGCCTGAAAATGAAGAAACCACTTTTGTGCATCGCGATTTTCGCACCGGCAATTACCTGGTTCACGAAGGCAAACTTGCAGGACTGCTCGATTGGGAATTCGCGGCACTCGGTAACCCGCTTGAGGACATCGGCTGGATTTGCGCCAAATGCTGGTGTTTCAGGCATGAGCATCACATCGTTGGCGGCGTGGCCGATCTTGATGATTTCATTCCTGCTTACGAGGCCGCGAGCGGGCGCAGCGTAGCGCGCGATTTGCTGCGCTACTGGCAGGTGATGGCGCATATCCGCTGGGCTATCATTGCGTTACAACAGGCACAGCGGCATTTGTCTGGCGTGGAGCCGTCGCTCGAGCTCGCGCTCACCGGCAAAATCGTCGCCGAACTCGAATGGGAAATACTGCAACTGACAGACCAGGACGACTGACATGAACGATCATCCGACGCCGCTGGAACTGATACGCATCGCCAACCTGACGTTGACCGACGAGGTGTTGCCGGACGCCCGACCGGATCAACTCTATCCGCTGCGCATGATCGCCAACGCCCTCGGCATCGCGGCGCGCGAACTGGCGGCGCATGACAAGGATGTGGCGGACGAAACACGCGGCCTGAATCTGCTTTATAGCGACAGCAAAAATCTTGATGACCTCGCCGTGCGCAACCGCGGATTTGCACGCGATATCCGCGATGGTGTATTTGAGTCAGACATCGCACGGAGAGCGCAATTGCGGCAGCATCTGATCGTGATTGCGCGCCGCAAGCTTGCTGCGGCGTATCCCAAAGGCCTTACGGCACCGGACATAAAATAACAAATAAAACAAGTGCTTATGCTTGATCCATCCATTTCGTTTGAGGCTCTAACGCCCACCGCATTTTTGCGGCGATCGGCGTTGGTGTTCTCGGACAAAACTGCGGTGATCGACGGCGACCAGCGCTGGAATTACGCGCAACTGCATGATCGCTGTCTGCGCCTTGCGGGCGCTTTGCGTAACGCCGGCCTGCAAGCGGGCGAACGCGTGGCCGTGCTGGCGCCCAACTCGCACGTGCTGCTCGAAGCGCACTACGGCGTGCCATTGGCCGGCGCGGTGCTGGTGGCGCTGAACGTCAGGCTTACTGCTGCTGATCTGACTTACATCATCGAACACAGTGATGCGAAAGTGCTTGTTTACGATGCCGAGTTTGAAGAAGCCGCACTCGCCATTGCCGCCGCCGTTAAACACAAACTACATCTGGTACGCGCCGGCGGGCAAGACCAATATGAAAAATTTCTCACTGATGCGGTGCCCTATTCCGTACCGGTCACCGACGAACGCAGCCTGCTCTCCATCAACTACACCAGCGGCACCACCGGCAAACCCAAGGGCGTGATGTATCACCATCGCGGCGCGTATTTGCAGGCGCTGGCGATGGCCATGCACAGCGCGCTGCATGAAAGCAGCGTTTACCTGTGGACGCTGCCGATGTTCCACTGCAACGGCTGGTGCTTTACCTGGGCGGTCACCGCTGCGGGCGGCACGCATCTATGCCTGCGCAAGATTGACCCTGCGCTGATCTGGCAACACCTGCGCGATTCCGGTGTCACGCAACTCTGCGCGGCGCCGACCATCCTCATCATGCTGGCGTGGCATGCCAGCGCGGCGCCGCTCGCGCGCACCGTCAACATTTCCACCGGTGGCGCACCGCCCACCCCCGCGCTGCTCGCACGCATGGCTGAGCTCAATATCAACATGACTCACCTCTATGGCCTGACCGAAACCTACGGTCCCGCCGTGCTGTGCGAATGGCGCAGCGACTGGAAAGCGTGGCCCGCCGCGCAACAGGCGCAGATCAAGGCACGGCAAGGCGTGGGCAATGTAGTGGCTGAATGCCTGCGCGTGATCGATCCACAGGGCAATGATGTGCCGAAGGACGGCACAGCGCTGGGAGAAATCGCGCTGCGCGGCAACAACGTCATGCTCGGCTACTACCGCGACGATGCCGCCACGGCGAAAGCCGCGCCCAACGGCTGGTTTCGCACCGGCGATTTGGCGGTGATGCACGCCGACAGCTATATTGAAATCAAGGATCGCGCCAAGGACATCATTATTTCCGGCGGCGAGAACATCGCGTCCGTTGAAATAGAGCGCACG
>VFLF01000455.1 GCA_009885185.1 Nitrosomonadales bacterium
CCTGACCGGCGTCGCTCGCAGCCGGCTGCGCACGCCGGTGGAATCCCTCGGTTGCGTACCCAAGGATGACGTTTTGCGTGCCGCCGCCGGCGGGTTCCGCGCGGCAGTGGAAACCCATCCTGTATCTGCATCCGCGGCGCATTTTCGATGTATCGCCGAGACGATCGCCACCTGGCCGGGCACGCGCGCGCGGCAGGGATTCATAAACCAATTCATGCAATGCGTACTCGCGGGCGGCGTGCCTGCGACCGCCACCGCCGGAGTCTAAGATGAACGATATAGCCACTTATGAAACACAAGTCGATATGTGCGTGGTCCAGTTCGCGCCGCTGGTGAAGCGGCTCGCGCTGCACATGATGGCCTCGTTGCCGCCCAGCGTGGAGCTTGACGACGTGATCCAGTCCGGCATGCTCGGCCTGCTGGATGCGGCGAAGCGTTTCAAGAATACCTACGGCGCGCAGTTTGAGACCTACGCCGTGCAACGCATACGCGGCGCCATGCTGGATGGCCTGCGCCAGTCGGACTGGCTGCCGCGCACGCTGCGCAAAAGCCTGCGTCAGGTCGAAGTCATGATCAGCAAGCTGGAGCAGCGGCATGGCCGGCCGCCGCTTGAACAGGAACTTGCCGACGCGCTCAATATCTCGCTGGCGGAGTACCAGCAACTGTTGATGGACGCGCGCGGCCACCAATTGGTATCCAGCGAGGATCTGGAGAGCCACGGCGAGGAAAACGCGATTGATGCGTCCTACGCGGATGCGCGCCCCGAACCCTTGCAGTTGCTGCTCGACGACGACGAACGGCGCAAGCTGGTCAAGGCCATCGAAGATCTGCCCGACCGCGAGAAAAAAATGATGGGGCTGTACTACGAGCACGACATGAATATGCGAGAGATCGGCGAGGTGCTTGGCGTCACTGAATCGCGTGTCTGTCAGATGCACACGCAAGCCATTGCGCGCCTGCGCGCCAGGCTGCACGTGGGTCAATGATGGAAGGCGCGGAACAGGGAAAGCCGGCAAAGCTCTCGCTTGTTTTACGCAATGACAGGAATATGCAACGGATAGACGGCATTTTTCCAAAGATTGCGCGTGTTTTGCTGTTATCGTCGCACGTTGGCGAATGGACTGCGCGTCGCGGGATTCGACGTGCTTGAGGCGTCGTCCGGCGAGGCCGCGTTGAAGCTCGCTTGAGAAGCCGATATTGATCTCGCGATCTGCGATGTGCGCATGCCCGGCATGTCCGGTCTGGGGCTGGCGCCGCGCCTGCGCGACCAGGCGGGCGTGCCCTTGATTTTTCTGTCGGCGTACGGCGATGAGGAAGCGGTGGGCCTTGCCACCGAGCACGGCGCGCTGGGCTATCTGGTGAAGCCGACAGAAGTGGCGGCGATGCTGCCGACCATCCGCACTGCGTTGGTGCGGGCTGCGGAAATACGCAAGTTGCGTCACAGCGAGGAACAACTGAACACCGCATTGGCCAACAGCCGCGAGGCGAGCATGGCGATAGGGATATTGATGGAACGGTACCGGCTGGATCGTGCAGCCGCGTTCGAGGCGCTGCGTGATCACGCGCGCTCGACGCGGCGCAAGCTCACGGATGTCGCAGCCGAACTGCTCGACGCGGTGGAAAAGGCGAACCAGATCAAGCCCGGGCCGCGCCGAGCGTAAGGTCATTGAAACAAACAAGTTTCATTATCGGTGATAATGGCATGACAGGCGGGTTGGTGTTTCGTATTGGGGTACGGTTGATGGGGGCGACAAAATTTGAAGGCGACGCACGGCGCGGGCAATCCGCCACCGAACGTTTGGCAATCAGGGAGCAGTGATGCCTCATAGCATAAATCGGCCTTACGGCGGCAGGCAAAGCGCGCACGAGCAGCGCTTGCTGCAACAGATCGCCAGTGGCGATTCAGCCGAGAGCGTGCTTGAGATGCTATGCGCCGGTGTCGAAGACTTGCTGGAGCGTGGCGCACGCTGCGGCGTGCATCTGCTGGATGCCGGCGGTTCGCGCATTCATCGGGTGATTGCGCCCGGTTTCGATGCTGATTTTGCACGCCGGCATGAGGTTGCCGTGGGTCCGGCAGCGGGGAGCTCGGCTGCCGCGGCGTATTTGCGGCGGCAGATCGTGCAGCATCACATCGATAAAGAGTCGATGATATCTTCCTACGGCGTGCAGGCGGTGTGTGCGACACCGGTGCTGTCTCGCGGCGCGGCGCTGGCGGTCATTACGGTTTATTACCTGCAGCCGGACGAGCCGCCGCTTGAGGATCAGCGTGTGATTGAGTGGGCGGTGCGGATCGCTACCATCACTTTGGAGTATGAGCACACCGCGGCGGCGCTGCAGCGCTCGGAAGACAAATACCGTACGTTCCTCGATAACCTGCGCGACGGCGTGCTGATTACGCAGGAGGGAGCGGTGGTGTATGCCAACGCCACTGTCACGGAACTGACGGGACGCTCCGGGCCGGCGCTGCTGGGGATGGATTTTTATGCCATGGTGCGCGCCGAGGATGCGATCGGCTTGCGCAGTCGTGACGCTATGCGCGCTCGCGGCGAGCGTGCGCCCGTCGGATGTACCGTGCAGATCGAGCACGTTGACGGCCCCACGCGCATCCTTCAACTCTCTGAATCCGCCGTCGCGTGGGATGGCGCTCCGGCGCTGTTGTTCACACTGATCGACATTACGGAACGGGTACGGGCGGAACAGGAAGTGACGCTGCTTAACGTTGAACTGGAACGCCGTGTCGC
>VFLF01000219.1 GCA_009885185.1 Nitrosomonadales bacterium
CATCGGCAAGGCGGGACGCGTGCGCTGGCGTGGCGTGCGCCCGACGGTGCGCGGCGTGGCGATGAACCCGATTGATCACCCGCACGGTGGTGGCGAAGGTAGGACCGCTGCCGCGCAGGCGCCGGTCAGCCCGTGGGGCGTCATGTGCAAAGGTTACAAGACCCGCAAGGTCAAGCGCACCAACAGCATGATTGTGCGCCGACGGAATTCCAAGGCTACGGCGTAACAGGATAAGGGGTAGACATGGCACGTTCGATCAAGAAAGGCCCGTTTGTCGATCACCATCTGATGAAGAAGGTGGAAACAGCGCGCGCGGCATCCGACAAACGTCCGATTAAGACTTGGTCGCGCCGCTCGACGGTGCTGCCGGATTTCGTCGGATTGACCATAGCGGTACATAACGGCAAGCAGCATATCCCGGTGTATGTCACCGAGAATATGGTGGGACACAAGTTAGGCGAGTTTTCGCACACGCGGGTTTTCAAGGGCCACTCCAAGGCAGGCGGGGCTACGGCGGACAAAAAATCCGCACCCACGCCGTCCCCGGCCAAATAACCGGCCAAGCAAGCGGAGAAAAGAATGCAAACGACGGCAAAACTGCGGGGTGTCAGACTGTCGGCTCAAAAGGGCCGGCTGGTGGCTGACATGATTCGCGGACAGGCGGTGGAGAACGCGCTCAATATTCTCCAGTTTTCACCCAAGAAGGGTGCAACCATCATTCGCAAGGTGCTCGAATCCGCGATTGCCAATGCCGAGCACAACGACGGCGCGGATATCGATGAGTTGAAAATCACCAGCATTTTTGTGGAAAAAGGCCCGGTGCTCAAGCGCTTTCATGCGCGCGCCAAGGGCCGTGGCATGCAGGTGCTCAAGCATTCCTGCCACATTTATCTGACGCTCGGCGACGGAAGGAACTAGTATGGGTCAAAAAATACATCCGACAGGTTTTCGTCTTGCGGTGACGCGGGATTGGGCGTCGCGCTGGTACGCCAACAGCCGCAACTTCCCCGGCATGCTGCTGGAGGATCTGAAAGTCCGCGAGTATCTCAAGCAGAAACTGTCACATGCTGCAGTGTCGCGCATTGTGATAGAGCGCCCCGCGAAAAACGCGCGCATTACGATCTACAGTGCGCGTCCCGGCGTGGTGATTGGCAAGAAAGGCGAGGATATTGAATCCCTGAAGGCGCAATTGCAGAAAATGTTGCACGTGCCGGTGCACGTCAATATCGAAGAAGTTCGCAAGCCGGAACTGGATGCGCAACTGATTGCGGATTCCATTTCCCAGCAGCTTCAGAAACGCATCATGTTCCGCCGGGCAATGAAGCGCGCCATCACCAATGCCATGCGGCTGGGCGCGCAGGGCATCAAGATCATGAGTGCTGGCCGCTTAAACGGCATTGAAATCGCGCGTACTGAATGGTATCGCGAAGGCCGCGTGCCGCTGCATACATTGCGTGCTGGTATTCATTACGGCGTATCCGAAGCCAAAACGACCTATGGTGTTATCGGTATCAAGGTATGGGTCTATCAGGGTGAAATGTTGGGTAAGAACGAACAGCCGGCTGCCGCGCCGGGCGGGGCGCCGTCCGATACCCCGCCGCCGGCAAGAAAACCGCGCAAGCCAGGAGTGAAACGTGCTACAGCCATCCAGACGTAAATATCGTAAAGAGCAAAAGGGCCGCAACAAGGGTATTGCGACCCGTGGCGCCAAGGTTAGCTTTGGCGACTTTGGCCTGAAAGCCATTGGGCGCGGTCGCTTGACTGCGCGCCAGATCGAGGCTGCGCGCCGTGCCATGACGCGCCACATCAAGCGTGGCGGGCGTATCTGGATACGCATTTTTCCGGATAAGCCGATTTCACGTAAACCCGCCGAGGTTCGCATGGGTAACGGCAAGGGGAATCCTGAATACTGGGTTGCCGAAATTCAGCCGGGCAAGGTTCTGTATGAAATGGATGGCGTTAACGAGGTGACGGCGAAAGAAGCGTTCCGGCTGGCCGCCGCCAAGCTGCCCATTGCAACCACGTTTGTACACCGTCAGGTCGGAGGCTAAGCCATGAAAGCAAGCGAACTCCGTGGCAAATCCGCGGACGAATTGAAGCAGGAATTACAGTCGTTGCTGAAGGCGCAGTTTTCGCTGCGCATGCAAAAGGCCACGCAGCAGCTTTCCAATACCAGCCAGATACGCAAGACACGGCGTGATATTTCCCGTGTGCGTACCTTGTTGACTGAAAAAGAGAACGGGTAGAACAGCATGAGTGAAATCGCCAACGCCAACAAGCGTACCCTGACTGGCCGGGTGGTCAGCGACAAGATGGACAAGACAGTCACCGTGGTAGTGGAGCGGCGTGTGAAGCATGAGCTCTACGGGAAATTCATCACGCGCTCCAAGAAATACCATGCCCATGACGAGAAGAACGAATTTCACGAAGGTGATACGGTGACGATAGAAGAGTGTCGCCCCATCGCCAAGACTAAAGCATGGCGGGTGATCCAATTGGTCGAAAAGGCACGCACGGTATAGATTTAAGCGGTAGATTATGTTTGCAGAAGCTCAAAAATAGGTTATAATTAACGGTTTTCACCGCCACGTGCGAATTGCGTAAATTACGCTCGCCGTGGTGATTCAGCCCTTACGGGCTCCAATACTGGCGTGGCGCGTGGACCTTGCAAGTTGGTCTGCTAGCGGCGGCGCCAAGTTGGAGAAGAGTTAAAGCGAGAAGTAAATCATGATTCAGATGCAATCCATATTGGATGTGGCTGACAACACGGGTGCACGCGCCGTTATGTGCATCAAGGTGTTGGGCGGCTCGAAGCGGCGCTATGCCGGCATAGGCGATGTGATCAAGGTCAGCATCAAGGATGCTGCGCCACGTGGTCGCGTCAAAAAGGGCGAGGTCTATGACGCAGTGGTGGTGCGTACCGCCAAAGGCGTGCGCCGTGCCGACGGCTCGCTGGTCAAGTTTGATTCGAATGCGGCGGTACTGCTTAATCAGAAGCTGGAGCCGATCGGTACCCGCATTTTTGGACCGGTGACGCGCGAGCTGCGTACCGAGCGCTTCATGAAAATCGTGTCACTGGCCCCGGAAGTGATTTAAGGAGCGTGATATGAAAAAAATCAAAAAAGGCGATGACGTGGTGGTAACCACGGGCCGTGACAAGGGTAAGCGGGGAATCGTTCTGCGGCTGGTGGATGACAGTCATGTATTGGTCGAGGGCGCAAATAAGGTAAAAAAGCACGAGCGTCCGAATCCGACGAAGAACACGACCGGCGGCATTATTGACAAGGAAATGCCACTGCATATTTCGAATGTTGCTTTGTATAACCCCGCGACGAAGAAGGCCGACCGTGTTGGCATCAAGGAAATCGACGGCGGCAAGCGAGTGCGGTATTTCAAGTCCAATGGCGAAGTGGTTGACGTATGAGCGAAAAGAAAGAAGACAAGAAGGCGAAGCCCGCGCGCGAACCCAAGGGTGAGCCGAAGGCCGAGAAAAAAGCCAAGTCGGGGGCCAAAGATAAGGACGCCGGGGCTGACAAGCCTGCGCGCAGGGCAGATGCCAAGCCGGCGGGTCCCTCGCGTTTGCATGCGTTTTACCGCGATACCGTGGTCAAGGACCTGACGCAAAAATTCGGTTACAAAAGCGTCATGCAGGTGCCACGTATCAACAAGATTGTGCTCAATATGGGCGTGGGCGAGGCGGTGGCGGACAAGAAGATCATGGACAATGCTGTGGCCGACATGACCAAGATTGCCGGGCAAAAGCCGCTGGTCACGAAATCGCGCAAGGCGATTGCGTCTTTCAAGATTCGCGAAAATTATCCCGTGGGCTGCAAGGTCACTTTGCGCGGCACGCGCATGTATGATTTTCTCGACCGGCTGGTGAACGTTGCCATGCCTCGTATTCGCGATTTTCGCGGTATTTCGGCACGCAGCTTTGACGGCATGGGTAACTACAACATGGGTGTCAAGGAGCAGATCATTTTTCCCGAAATCGAGTACGACAAGATCGACGCGATTCGCGGGATGAATATCACAATTTCGACTACTGCTGGCAGCGATGACGAAGCAAAGGCGCTGTTGGCCGCGTTCAAATTTCCGTTCAGGAACTGAGGGATCTTATGGCTAAGAAGTCAGTCATCAATCGTAATGACAAGCGCCGCGAAACAGTGAAAAAATTCGCTGCCAAGCGTAAGGTCTTACAGGATGCGGCGAACAACCAGTCGTTGTCGCAGGAGGACCGTTATGAGGCGCGCTTGAAGCTGCAAAAATTGCCGCGCAATGCAAGTCCGGTGCGGGTGCGTAACCGTTGCGCGCTGACGGGCCGCCCGCGCGGGGTATATCGCAAGTTCGGTCTGGCGCGCGGGAAGTTGCGTGATATCGCGATGCGCGGTGATATACCCGGCATCATCAAGGCGAGCTGGTAAACGTGGAAATGTAGATTCGCGGATTCGTTGATTCGTGGATTTGTAAAATTCGCAGCTGCAGGTTATTCAGGACCAGGAAGCAGGAGAAGATTGCATGAGTATGAGTGATCCGGTCGCCGACATGCTAACGCGCATTCGTAATGCGCAGCAGTCGGAGAAACAATCGGTAGCGATGCCGACGAGCAAGCTCAAGGCTGCTATTGCCAAGGTGCTCAAGGACGAGGGCTACATCGAGGATTTTGCCATTCGCAATCAGGATGGCAAGTCGCATTTGGATATCAGTCTCAAATACTACGCTGGGCGCCCCGTGATCGAGAAAATCGAACGCGTGAGTCGTCCTGGTCTGCGGATCTACAAGCCAAGCACGCAGATTCCGGTGGTGATGAACGGGCTTGGTGTCGCCATTGTGTCGACGTCCAAGGGTGTGATGACTGATCGCAAGGCGCGCGGTATGGGCGTCGGCGGTGAAGTTCTTTGCATCGTCGCCTGATCGAAAGCGGAGTAGCCTATGTCAAGAGTTGCCAATAATCCAGTGATCATCCCCGACAAGGTGGATGTCACGCTCAATGCCGCGGAAATTTCCGTTAAGGGGCCGCTGGGAACGTTGTCGCAGAAGATGTCACGGAATGTGCTGATTCAGCGCGTCGATAATCGCCTTGAATTCAAGGCGAACGAGGTGTCCATTCAGGCCAATGCGATGTCCGGTACGATGCGTGCCCTGGTGTCCAATATGGTCACGGGAGTGTCGCAGGGGTTTGAGAAAAAACTGGCGCTGGTGGGCGTGGGATACCGCGCGCAGGCACAGGGTGATAAGTTGAACCTGACGCTGGGTTTTTCGCACCCGGTAGTACATCAGTTGCCGAAGGGCGTGAAGGCGGAGACCCCGACGCAGACCGAGATCATTATCAAGGGTGCGGACCGTCAGCAGGTAGGTCAGGTAGCGGCGGATATCCGCGCCTATCGTAGTCCCGAGCCGTACAAGGGCAAGGGTGTGCGTTATGTCGGTGAGCAGATTGTGCTCAAGGAAACCAAGAAGAAGTAGTTGGGGCAATCATGATAGAAAAGAAACAATCGCGGATGCGCCGCTCGCGTCGCACCCGGGCAAAAATCGCCGAACTCAAGGCCGTACGGCTGACGGTGAATCGTTCGAATTCGCATATCTACGCGCAGGTGATCGATGCCTCCGGAGGCAAGGTGCTGGCCAGTGCGTCATCGGCCGAGAAGGCGCTGCGCACCGAATTGAAAAACGGCGGCAATATCAAGGCCGCCGCCGTGGTCGGCAAGCTGATCGCGGAGAAGGCGAAAAAGGCGGGTGTCGAAACGGTTGCCTTTGACCGTTCGGGTTACCGGTTTCATGGCCGTGTGAAGGCGTTGGCGGAAGCCGCGCGTGAAGCCGGACTTAAGTTCTAGTCACTATAGTCCAGTCTACGATAGACGCGGAATCAGGAAATTTCCATGGCGAAAATGCAAGCTTCAAAAATGCAGACCGGTAATGAAGAGCGTGGCGACGGTCTGCGTGAAAAAATGGTGGCGATTAATCGCGTGACCAAGGTGGTGAAGGGCGGTCGTATTCTCGGTTTTGCCGCTCTGACAGTGGTTGGCGACGGCGATGGCAGCATCGGCATGGGCAAGGGAAAATCGCGCGAAGTGCCGGTTGCCGTGCAAAAGGCGATGGAAGAAGCGCGCCGCAAGATGGTCAAGGTACAGTTGAAAAACGGTACGTTGCAACACACCGTGATAGGTCGCCACGGCGCCGCCAAGGTGTTCATGCAACCGGCGTCCGAGGGCACAGGCATTATTGCCGGCGGCCCGGTGCGCGCGGTATTGGAGGTGATGGGCGTGACCAATATTCTGGCGAAGTGCCAGGGGTCAACCAACCCGTATAACGTGGTACGCGCCACCATTAATGGTTTGACGAGTATGAACACGCCCGCTGAAATTGCCGCCAAACGCGGCAAATCGGTGGAAGAAATCACCGGGTAATTCGGGGAGATAATTATGGCGGATGCCAAGAAAATAAAAGTCACGCAGATGCGCAGCCTCATCGGCACCAAACCCGAACACCGCGCCTCCGTACGCGGGTTGGGATTGCGCCGCATCCGTCATACGGTAGAAGTCATTGATACGCCGGCAAATCGCGGCATGATCAATAAAGTCTCGTATTTGGTGAAAGTTGAAGCTTAAGTTCGAAGGATGATGCAATGCGACTGAACAACATCAAGCCAGCCTCTGGCTCCAAACATTCGCGCAAGCGCGTAGGTCGTGGCACGGGCTGCGGATTGGGCAAAACTGCCGGCCGCGGACACAAGGGGCAGAAAGCACGCGCAGGCGGCTTTCATAAAGTCGGTTTTGAGGGCGGACAGATGCCGCTGCATCGCCGTTTGCCGAAGCGCGGATTCCGGTCGCCCATGGCGGGCGAGACCGCTGAAGTGCGCTTGGGTGATATTCAGAAATTGAGCGCGGAAACGATTGATCTGGCCACGCTGAAGCAGGCAGGTCTTGCGCATACGGGCGCGCTGCGGGCGAAGGTTATCTTCGCGGGCACGATCGAGCGCAAAGTGGCGTTGAAGGGGCTGGGCGTGACCAAAGGCGCGCGCGCGGCCATCGAAAAAGCCGGCGGCAGCGTTGAACTTCCCGCTGCCGACGCGCAAGTTGCATAGCGTAATTCGTAACGTAACCAGATTTAACAGAGGAACGGGCATTGGCCGTTAACGATTCACTGCTGGCGTCGGGAAAACTGGGCGACCTTAAACGTCGCTTCCTGTTTTTGATCGGCGCGTTGATCGTGTTCCGCATAGGGTCGTTCATACCCGTGCCGGGCATCGACCAGATGGTGCTCGCGGATCTTTTCAAGGAGCAACGCGGCGGCGTGCTCGATATGTTCAACATGTTTTCAGGCGGCGCGCTGGAGAGGTTTTCGATTTTCGCGCTGGGCATCATGCCCTATATTTCTGCCTCGATCATCATGCAGTTAATGACCGTGGCTTCTCCCACGCTGGAAGCGTTGAAAAAGGAAGGTGAGTCGGGCCGCCGCAAGATTACGCAGTACACGCGCTATGGCACGGCGGTTCTGGCGGTGTTTCAGAGTATGGCTATTGCCATTGGTTTGGAAAGCCAGCGCGGTCTGGTGCTTGATCCGGGACTGGCCTTTCGATTGACGGCGATGGTGACGCTGACTACCGGTACCATTTTCCTGATGTGGCTGGGTGAACAGATTACCGAGCGTGGCATCGGCAACGGCATCTCGCTGATTATTTTTGCGGGTATTGCTGCAGGCCTACCTTCCGCGGTGGGCGGTTCGCTCGAGCTGGTGCGTACGGGGGCCATGTCAATTCCCGTGGCGCTGTTTATAGGCGCGTTGGTGGTCGGGGTGACGGCGTTCGTCTGTTTCGTGGAACGTGGCCAGCGCAAGATACTGGTGAATTATGCCAAGCGGCAGGTGGGTCGAAAGGTTTACGGTGGACAGAGCTCGCATCTGCCGTTGAAGCTCAATATGTCAGGCGTGATCCCGCCCATTTTTGCGTCGTCCATCATTCTGTTTCCGGCGACCATCGTGGGCTGGTTCGGCGACAGTACGTCTTCGGGGGTGACGTGGGTCAAGGATGTCGCTTCAACGCTGCAACCCGGTCAGCCGATTTACACGTTGATCTACGCGTCAGCGATTATCTTTTTCTGTTTTTTCTACACCGCACTGGTGTTTAACCCCAAGGAAACCGCGGATAACCTCAAGAAAAGTGGCGCGTTCGTGCCGGGTATACGTCCGGGCGATCAGACCGCGCGGCATATCGAAAAGATTACGCTGCGCCTGACGCTGGCGGGTGCGATTTACGTAACGTCGGTGTGCCTGTTGCCGGAACTGCTGATTGTGTGGAAGAAAGTGCCGTTTTATTTTGGCGGTACGTCATTGCTGATTATTGTAGTGGTGACGATGGATTTCATGTCGCAGGTTC
>VFLF01000780.1 GCA_009885185.1 Nitrosomonadales bacterium
GCAACGTTGAACGCGCGCATCTTCCGCAGGTCGGCATCACCCACGCTCAACGTGCCCTACCGCACAGAGCGGAAATAAGTATCCGCGCACTATGCGGGTTAGCCGGGAGCAGTTGTCGTCAGGCTGCGCTGGTAAAGAAAATGCACGCGCTGCGTTGTATTGATCGGCAGCGCGTTAGTCACGGCAGGGCTGTTTGCCGTCAAGCCACACCGTTGCAATCCCTACCGATGGCGTTTAGGAGAAACAACATGTTTGCGAAAAAAGTCTTGGTATCAGCGTTATTTGTAGTGGGAACTATCGGCGCGGCGGTCACACCGCTCTCGAGTATGGCGCAGGTCGAAATCCAGTTAAATATGGGACCGCCGCCCCTTCGCTATGAGGTCGTTCCCGCGCCGCGTGCCGGCTACGTCTGGTCGGGTGGTCATTGGCGATGGCAAGGCAACCAGCACGTTTGGGTCGCCGGCAACTGGCAGGCTGAACGCTCTGGTTATTCGTACTATCAGCCGCGGTGGGTCGAGCGTGACGGCGGCGGAGGCTGGAACTATCGGGGTTCGCGTTGGGACCGCGACGGTGACGGTGTGCCCAATAATCAGGACCGGCGCCCCGACAACCCCAGGCGTAACTGATCGGCGCAAGCGTTCTGCGGATCCACGCGCTCGCAAGGCGCGGCGGATCCGTTCTTTCAAGCTTGATTTATTGACAGGCCCAGTTTCTCATCCGGGCGTCACACCCATTCAATGATGCGAGTGCCTTATTCCAGAAGCTGTTTACTGCTTGCATTCGCCGCAGCCTGTTTGACGGCGTGTGGCGGTGTGGCGCAATTGCCGGTGTCAGAGGGTACTGGCGCGAATCCGGTGTTGCCGCGGCCGGAACAATCGCTCTTACCGGTAGTGAATATTGCGCCGGCCAAGGGCTGGCCCGCTGACGGCAAACCCGTCGGTGCGCCCGGAACGGTTGTCACACGGTTCGCCGAAGGTCTCGCTCATCCGCGCTGGATTTACGTATTGCCTAACGGTGATGTGCTGGTCGCGGAGACCAATGCGCCACCCAAGCCGGAAAACACGAAAGGCATCATCAGCGGTATCAAAAGCTGGATCATGAAAATGGTGATGCGCAAAGCGGGGGCCGGTGTGCCCAGCGCGAATCGCATTTCGCTGTTGCGTGATCTCAATGGCGACGGCATTGCGGACGTTAAATCGGTGTTCCTCGATGGGCTGAATTCACCGTTCGGGATGGCGCTGGTGGGCGACGCGTTTTACGTCGCGAACACCGACGCTGTGATGCGCTTCGCGTATCCACCCGGAGCAACCGGCATTACGACGCCGGGCGTCAAGGTGATGGATCTTCCTGCGGGGACGCTCAATCATCATTGGACTAAGAATCTGATCGCCAGCCAGGACGGCGCGCGGCTTTACGTGACCGTCGGCTCCAACAGCAACGTGGCGGAAAACGGTATCGACAAAGAAGAAGGGCGCGCCGCTATCTGGGAGTGGGATATTCAAACCCGGAACAAACGCATTTTTGCATCAGGGTTGCGCAATCCGAACGGGATGGCATGGGAGCGCGACAGTGGTGCGTTGTGGACATCCGTGAACGAGCGCGACGAATTGGGCAGCGATTTGGTGCCGGACTACATGACGTCGGTGCGCGACGGCGGCTTTTATGGTTGGCCGTACAGTTACTTCGGACAGCACGTTGATGTGCGCGTGAAACCGCCGCGACCGGACTTGGTTGCCAGCGCCATCGTGCCTGATTATGCGTTGGGGCCGCACACCGCGTCGCTGGGGCTGGCGTCTGCGCACGGCAACAGTTTGCCGCCGCAGTTTCAGCGCGGCATGTTCGTTGGGCAGCACGGCTCGTGGAATCGCAAACCGCACAGCGGCTACAAGGTGATCTTCGTGCCGTTCAGCAACGGCAAGCCGGAAGTCGCACCGGTCGTCGATGTATTGACGGGTTTTCTCGATGCACAGGGACGCGCGCTGGGTCGGCCAGTGGGTGTCGCGCTCGACAAGACGGGCGCGTTGCTGGTGGCGGATGATGTGGGCAACATTATCTGGCGGGTGAGCGCTGCGGCGCGTTAGTTAAATTATTGTTTAAAAAGAAATACTTGAATCGTTTCCCCGCCTTCTGTCAATTGCTTAGAACAACAGAGTCGATGTTTCTGCAGTGTTCTTTCTCGCAGACGTCGGTGCTATTCGATCTATACGACATCGTCCGTTATGCGGATGATCGTACGTGCGGAGGGTGAACCTGCTGCCTTCCCATCATCCCCCGGCCGCGTTGCCACCGTCGCTTTGTCCGACTGAATACGCCCGTCCACCAACTCAATCAAGCGGTCGCAGCGCGCAGCCAGGCGCGGGTCGTGGGTGACGATCAGGAACGTGGTGCCGCCGCTGCTGACTTCGCGCAGCAGGTCAAATACGCTGTTGGCTGATTGGGTGTCGAGGTTGCCCGTGGGCTCGTCGGCCAGCACCAGCGCGGGCTGCATCACCAGGGCGCGGGCAATGGCGACGCGCTGCTGTTGGCCGCCCGACAGGTCGTTGGCGAGGTGGTGGCCCCAAGGCTTTAAACCCACCTTGTCGATCAGTTCTTCAGCCCGTGCACGCATGGCCGCGTCGGGCCTGCCGCGAGCCGACAGCAGTGGCAGCATCACGTTTTCCACGGCGGTAAACGCGGGCAGCAAGTTGTGAAACTGAAACACAAAACCAATGGCCTGGGCGCGCAGCCGCGTCAACGCCTTGTCGGCCAGGTTTTCGGCGTCTTGACCCGTCAGAAAAATTTTACCGGTGCTGGGTTTGTCCAGCAGGCCAATGATGTTGAGCAGCGTGCTTTTGCCCGAACCCGATGGGCCAATCAAGGCGGCAAATTCACCGCGTGCGAGGCGCAGGTCAATGCCGTGCAACACCTCGGTTTCGTGCGCAGTGCCCGTGCCGTAAGACTTGTGAATACCCTCTAGCCGCAGCGTGGGCTCATCAGTGGGTTGGGTTTGCACGTTAGCCAAGTCAGCCACGTCAGCCAAGTCAGCCACGGATGGCCACCGCCGGGTCCAGCCGCGCCGCACGCTGCGCCGGGAACAGTGCCGACA
>VFLF01000624.1 GCA_009885185.1 Nitrosomonadales bacterium
AAACCTGGATCGTTAGCCTCAACTCGTCGGCAAGCTTCTGCAATTGGCTGTGCCACAGCCGCACCCGGTAGCCATTGCTGCCGCCGCAGTCTGCCGTGATCAGCAGACGCATCGGCAGCTGTACGGCAGCGACGACAGCGCGCTGCGGGGTGACTTTGACTTCTTTGGACATTAGGCGCGGACTTTTCCTGTGGGATATGAATTGTGGGTCCGTGCGCTGCTAAAAAGCAGCTGCCGGTGAAAACCGGATTTAGCACAGCCTCTCTGGTGTCGGACAACAGCCAAAAGGTACCCATTTAGCGGTGCTTCAGGCCAGCTTTGGATGATGTGTCTTTATCCACGCTTCCGCATCAATACGGAACTGCTGAACTGTCTTGAGTAAGCCGTTGGCATCCGTGTCGCTCACGCCACCTGCGAAATCGTACTCCGAAGCATTACGCTTAATTCGGCAGCCATCGAAATAGGTCGACAGAGCGGCAAAGGCCGGATCTGCCGTCTCCAGAGCAACGAACGTGTTGTAATGTCCGCCTACCGTTTTGGGACGGTAGCCAGTCGCACGCACAATGATCAGCGAAAGCGTTCGGGCTGCGTCGTAGGCCATGATAAATCGCGCATCCGCCGAGAGTCCCGGGGCTTTTACGTCCTTCAGGCTCCGGGCCACGATCGAGCGCAAGTTGGCAAGCTCGGCCTTTGTTGCCGGGAGCGTGGTTACCGTATTGTTAGCGAGAAGCTTTGCCCAAGTCATTCGCACTTTCTATCACGAGTAGCCGGGGCTTGGCCAATACCTGGCTCAAAAATGGATCTTTAGACTTACGTTTCTTGTCAAATTCCGCCGATGTGTACACCGTCGGATTAATGTCACGACCGAGCAACTCCCGTGCGCGACGCAGCGGCAATGCAAGCTCCGCGGGCGCCACCTTGCCGACAACCATCAAGTCGATGTCGCTATCGCTTTTCTCCGTGCCGCTGGCGATTGATCCATAAACGAATACGAGCCGTAGCTTGGCGACCAGCGGTTTGAGGACCTCAGTCAGAACATCCACAAGGCCGGCCGTTTTGAGTATCAAGCCGCGCAATTCAGCGAATACCGGCGAATCGGTGTTGGCCTGGTAGTAGGCCATGCGCCCCTGCCGGTGGTTTTTGAGGATTCCGACTTTGGTGAGATCCTGCAATTCGCGTTGCAAACTAGAGGATGGCACGCCCATGCGGCGGGCTAATTCGGAGACATACCAGGTCTTTGTGGGTTGCCCAAGCAACGCCGCGAGGATTCCCTGGCGGGTCTTCGGAAGCAAGGCATCAAGAAGGCGAATATTTCGCATAACGCGTAATTATTTACGTTAATTACGTAAATGTCAATTCTGACTTAAGGAATCTCTGAAAAACCCCCGTCATTCGTCATCGCAAAGTGATCACCGTACGTTGAGCGATGATACTGACGATGACGCAGGAGGCGCAGAATGAAACAGGAATCGTTTTCGATGGCAGGGTATTTTGACAAAGGCAAGACGACCAAGCGCGAGCGGTTTCTGGCGGAGATGGATCAGGTGATGCCGTGGAATCGACTGCTTGCGCTGATCGAGCCGCATTATCCGAAGCTGAACCCAGCAGGCGGACGCCCGCCGCTGCCGATGGAGCGGATGTTCCGCATCTATTGCCTTCAGCAGTGGTACAACCTGTCCGATCCGGGGGCGGAGGAAGCGCTCTACGACTCGATAACGATGCGTCATTTTGCGAACGTGAGAACGGACGCAGATGTGATTCCCGACGAAAGTTCGATTCTGAATTTCCGCCGGCTGCTGGAACAGCACAACCTCACCGCGCAACTGCTGACCGAGATTAACACGCATCTGAGCGAGCGCGGGTTGTTACTGGGCAAGGGGACCATTGTTGATGCGACCATCATCGACGCGCCATCCTCGACGAAGAACGCCAAGAAAGCGCGTGACCCGCAGATGCACCAGACGCGCAAGGGCAAGCAATGGTATTTCGGCATGAAGGTGCATACAGGGACGGATACCGACTCCGGGCTGGTGCATACGGTTGTGGCCACGGCGGCGAACGTGGCCGATATCAATGTGCTGGGCGAATTGATGCACGGGGGAGAAGAGAGCCTGCACGGTGACTCGGCTTACCACGCCAAGGCGCTCAAGGCGCAGGCCGAAGCCGCTGGCGTGGCCTTCAATGTCAATCAGCGCGGCACACGCAGCAAGCCATTAACCAAGGCACAGCGCTTGCGAAACCGGCGCCTGTCGCGCGTGCGCGCGACGGTCGAGCATCCGTTTTTGGTGGTCAAACATCTGTGGGGACACGCGAAGGTGCGTTACCGGGGAATCCGCAAGAATCTTGCGCAGATGAATACGCTGTTTGCGTTGGCCAATGTATTCCGTATGCGACGACAGTTGATGATGCCGTAGGATAGGTGCGTCGATGAATCGCAGAACATCGAAATTCCGACCGCAATGTATAGCGAAATCAGGTGTAATCACGAAAAAATGACGAAGTCGAACTCGTCTGCACGAATTCAGCCCTTATCTACGCATTGAACGGTGGATAATCAGAGCTTCCCTA
>VFLF01000064.1 GCA_009885185.1 Nitrosomonadales bacterium
GCTGATTTATCTGTCGGCGGCGATTTCCGCGCCGCAAATGGGCGGTCGCGTGCCGCAGTGGGGCGCGTTGCGCGTCACGCAGATCGGCTTGTGCCTGGTGGCGTGCGGCATGGCGTTGGCGGCGCTGGGACAGCCGCTGCTGGCACTGCTGGCGGCGATCATTGTTGGCGTGGGCTACGGCCCGTCCACGCCGTCGGGATCGGCGTTGCTGGTGGGGCGCACGCCGCCACGTGTGTTCAATTTCATCATGTCGATACGCCAGACCGGCGTGCCGCTGGGCGGCGCGCTGGCGGGCTTCACGCTGCCGTGGTTGATCCTTTACGCGGGCTGGCGCGCCGCCGCGCTGGCGCTGGCGGCGGCCTGCGTGCTGGTGGCGCTGAGTTTGCAACTCGTGCGCGCGCGCTTTGACCGGATAGACACGTCCGAGGCCGCGCGAGCGCAACGCAGCGCGGCGCGCGCCGGGCTGATCGAATCGCTGCGCATGGTGCTGGCGCATCCGGCGTTGCGGCGCTTGTCGCTGACGGCATTTTTGTATGGCGGCGTGCAGTTGAGCTACGCCAGTTTCATGGTGGTGTTTCTGGTGGAGCAGGCGGCGATGGACGTGGTGCGTGCGGGCGCGGTGTTGTCCGCCGGCATGCTGGGCGGCATGATCGGTCGCCTCGCTTGGGGTGCGCTGGCGGATGCGGTCGGTGACGCGCGCCGCGTGCTGATCGGGCTGGGCGTGGTGACCGCGCTATGCGCCGCGTTGATCACGCAGGTCAACGCACAGTGGCCCTACGCCGGCGTGCTGATACTCGCCATCGTGTTCGGCGCCTGCACACTGGGCTGGAACGGCGTATACATTGCCGAACTCGCGCGCGAAGCGCCGGAAGGCACAGTGGCGCAGGCCACCGGCGCATCACTTGCGTTCGCCTACAGCGGCGCGGTCGTGGTGCCACCGTTGTTTGCGCTGGTGCAAGGCGTCAGTGGAAGCTATGCGGTGGCATACGCCATGCTCGCGATGCTGGCGGTGGCAGGCGTGGCATCGCTTACGCGAAAACTGTAAAATATCAATAAAAACAAATGCTTAAATTCTATTAACCACAGATAAACACAGATGAACACAGATAACGCCAAATTGCTTCGGTGTGGTGTGGTCTTCATCTGTGTTTATCGGTGTTCATCTGTGGTTAAAAAGTCTTTGCACTTTATTTTGTGAGCCCATGACCCGCCCCACCGGACTCATCTATGACGTAAACGAGACGCCGCCTCCCACGGTGCTCGCTTTCAGCACCGTGCAGCATGTTGCGGTGATCAGCACACTGCTGGTGTATCCGGTGATACTCGCGACCGAAGCCAAACTATCGGCGTCGCAATTGCTCGATCTGGTGTCGCTATCGATGATTGCGCTGGGAGTCGCGACCGTGCTGATGACAATGCGATCACGCTGGGTCGGCTCCGGCTACCTGTGTCCGGCGGGTTTTTCGCTGATTTATCTCGGCCCGTCGCTGTACGCGCTGCACCACGGCGGACTGGCCGCGGCGTTCGGCATGACGATGGTGGCCGGCATGGTGCAGTTGTGCATTGCGCCGATCCTGCCGCGATTGCGCGCGTTGTTGCCGCCGGAGATTGCCGGCATTGTGGTTGCAGTGACCGGATTGTCGCTCGCCGTACTGGGCACGCGCTACGGCCTTGGCCTTGGCACCACAGGCGGCATGCGCGCCGATTATGTGGGTATTACGCTGCTGACGCTGGCGATCATGATAGGACTGAACACGTGGACGCGCGGCTATTCCAAAATGTTCAGCAGTTTGATCGGCGCGGCGGCCGGCATGATTACCTGCAAACTCGTCGGCATCGATTTTTTGACACCGCTGCCAGCCGAGGGGTTTGCGCTGCTGAAAGCGCCGTCAGTCTCGCACGTGGAATGGCGCTTTGATGCCGCGCTGCTGGCGCCGTTTATGATCGCAGCAGTGGCGGCTACTGTAGTGCTGATGGGGAACGTGTCCACCGCGCAGCGCATCAATGACGCCGACTGGGTGCGGCCGAATTTCAGGTCGTTGTCGGGCGGACTGGCGGGGAGCGGACTCGCGACCCTTGTTTGCGGGTTTGTCGGGAGCCTTGGCCTGATCAGTTCGATTTCATCCATCGGCTTGTCGCAGGCCACCGGCGTGGCAAGCCGCTCGCTCGGCTACGCCATCGGCGTGCTGTTTGTGGTGCTCGCATTCGTGCCGTGGGCGGTGTATTTGCTGATGGCGACCACCGCGCCGGTGATGGGCGCGATGCTGATATTCACCTCGATGTTTGTGCTGATTAACGGCTTGCAGATGATCACCGCGCGCATGCTCGATCAGCGCCGCGTGGTGGTGGTGGGCCTGTCGTTTGCAATGGCGGTGATGGCCGACGTGTATCGCGACGTGTTTGCCACGCTGCCAGATCTGCTGCAACCCGTGTTCGGCAATTCGCTGGTGCTGGGCACCACCTGTGCGGTGGTGCTCAACCTGGTGATGCGTATCGGCATCCGCGAGCGTGAAACGCTGCAACTTGCCCATGGTATCGATGCGCCGGACGCACGAGAGGCCATTGAACAATTCATGGCCGAGCACGGCGCTCGCTGGGCGGCGCGGCACGACGTGGTGACCCGCGCGCGGTTTTGCGCGCAGCAGGCAATAGAGGTCATTGGTCCGGCGTCCAGCGGTGTGGAACTCATCGTGAGCTTTGATGAGTTTAATCTCGATCTGCGCATGAATTACGAAGGCGCGCCGCTGCCGCTGCCCGAACGCAAGCCGGATACCGAGGCCATCCTCGCCGGCGACGACGGCGAACGGCTGCTGGCGGGTTACCTGCTGCGCGGCAGCGCGGACAATGTGCAGTCCACGCACAAGGCGGGACGCACGATGTTACATTTTCATTTCGATCACTAAACCGCGGAATGCAGGCGGCGTAACCTTGGGTTAAACTTGTCGCGGGCGCAGCGGTTTGAAGCAGATATTTTCTTACTTCAGGAGAACACCATGGCACTGATGGATTTCATTAAAGGCGAACTGCTGGATGTGATCGAATGGACGGATGATTCGCGCGATACGCTGTCGTACCGTTTTCCTGACGAAGACAAGGCGATCAA
>VFLF01000022.1 GCA_009885185.1 Nitrosomonadales bacterium
TCCACGAACAACCGCGGGCGCTGGCCGATACGTTGGCTGTCGCGATCGCGCAGAACAGCGTGCAGCCGGAATGGTTTGGATTCGATGCGGCCGAAGTTTTGGGTCAGGTCAAGGCGGTCACTTTTCTTGCCTGCGGCACCAGCTATCACGCCGCCAAGGTCGCCACCTACTGGCTGGAAGAAATCGCGGGCATTCCCGCGCAGGCCGAGATCGCCAGCGAATATCGCTATCGCACTTCAGTGCCTAATCTTGATGCACTGATCGTGACTATTTCGCAATCCGGCGAAACCGCCGACACCTTGGCGGCGCTGAATCATGCTAAATCGCTGGGGCAAGACAAAACGCTGACGATATGCAACGTGCCCGAGTCCGCCCTCACGCGCCAGTCGCGTTTGAAGTTTCTGACCCGTGCGGGTCCCGAAATCGGCGTCGCCTCCACCAAAGCGTTCACTACGCAACTCGCAGGCTTGTTTTTGTTGACGCTGGTGCTCGCCAAATTACGCGGCCGTCTCTCCCCTACGCAAGAAACCGAACACCTGACGGCGCTACGAGGTCTGCCCAAAAAAACCCAGGAAGCCTTGGCGCTCGAATCTTATATCGAAGCATGGGCGCAGCGTTTTGCCAACAAACATCACGCGCTTTTCCTCGGCCGCGGCGCCCACTACCCTATTGCGCTGGAGGGCGCGTTAAAACTCAAGGAGATTTCCTATATTCACGCCGAAGCCTATCCCGCGGGCGAACTCAAGCATGGCCCCCTAGCCCTTGTTGATAAAGACATGCCCGTGGTCACAATTGCCCCGAATGACCAATTGATCGAAAAACTGAAATCCAATTTGCAGGAAGTGCGCGCGCGCGGTGGGGAGCTCTATGTGATCGCGGATGGCGACGTGCATATCGATGAATCGGAATTCGTTCACGTCATCAAACTTCCGGGCGGACACAATGGGGCACTATCGCCTATCCTGCACACCATACCGTTACAATTGCTGTCGTATCACGCGGCCTTGCAAAAAGGAACCGATGTGGACAAACCCCGAAACCTCGCGAAGTCGGTAACGGTTGAATAAATTATGAACGCACGACGCCCATTCACCCTTTAGGAGATAGCATGAACATGACATTAAGCCTTGCCCCCCTGGTATCGTTAATCGCCGGCATTCTTATTCTGATTGTGCCACGCATGCTGAATTACATCGTGGCGATTTATCTGATCGTTATTGGTTTACTGGGATTGTTTGGTACCGGGATTAATCTCCGGTAGTTACTCGCCGCATAATACGCTGCGGGAGGAGATGGTGGCCAGGAGTGGAATCGAACCACCGACACGCGGATTTTCA
>VFLF01000252.1 GCA_009885185.1 Nitrosomonadales bacterium
AGCGGTAGCATCCGCAGCAGCGGGCCGTCCGGGGACAGGTGATGCACTTGCGTGCTGTCCGCGGTTTGCACCACCGCCAGCACGTCGTGTGTGCCGGTGTCGCTGCTGACCGCGCTGACGATCATGCCGCTGGCCTGATCGCCGAATGCCGCTGAATACAATTTGTCGCCGGCGCGCGGCGGCTCCTGCGCATCGATGCGAGCGCGCACCATGCGCTGCTTGACCTTGCCGAGATAATGCGCGCGCGCCACGATTTCCTGTCCGGGATAGCAACCCTTGTCGAAGCTCACCGCGCCGATGGCGTCAAAATTCACCGTCTGCGGCACGAATTGCTCCTGCGTGGCGGCGACCACCGAGGGGATGCCGCCTTCGATATCCTGCCGCGTCCACCCTGATTCCGGCGACGCTGCGGCGTGCTTGAGCAGCGCGGACTCGACGACGCCGGCGGTTGCTGTGTCGGCAATCAGCAGGTAACGGTTCACCGGCAGTTTCAGTACCGCGATCTGGTTGACATGCGTGACCTCGTGATGTGCGCCAGGCACCACGCCCGCACATGCCGCCACGACCGATGCCGCATCGGGCCCAGCGACGCCGAATAAAATGTGTTCGTCGCTGATGTCGGACGCCTTGACCTTGGCGCGCAGGATGTACATCGACAAGCGCTTACGTATCGGTTCGGCCAGTTCGCGCGGCAGCATCATGCGATACGCAGCGGCGTCGCGCCACAGCAGCATGCACGCGAGCAGGCGGCCCTTGGGCGTGCAGTAACCGGCGTATTGGCTGTTCGATGCCGTCAGCGCAGCTACATTGCTGGTGAGTTGGCCTTGCAGAAAAGCTTGCGCGTCCGGGCCGTCAAATTGCAGCAGGCCCGCGGACGCTATCTTGCACCAGTGGATGTCGGACACGGCAGTAATTGCGCTCGTCTGTTTCAAAGAGCGCGCATTCTATACGACACCGGCGCGCCGCCCGGGTTGTCGTAAAATATTGTTTAAAAACAAATACTTATGAATAATGTGCGGCAGGGTCAGGATTTCGGCGGCAGCCTCGCCACGGTGCTCACGGTCTCTTCGTGCTCGATGACCGTGTAGTCGCCTTCGACCACGCGCGGGTCGGAATCGGTCGTAACATTGCCTTGTGCACGCTTGAGTTTGCGCAATGTCCACCACAGGCGCGCGCCGACGACGACGGCCACCAGCGCGCCAGCGATCAGCGCCACCGTCAAAAAGAAGAATCCCAGGATGATCAGTACGAGTGTCACCAACGTGACGACGATACGTGTCAGCCAGCCCGCGCCCTGTGGAGTGTTCATGCGGATTTTGACCATTGCCGGCGTTGCGAGTTCGATGGATCAATAATCCGGGTTGAAGCTCTTGATGATGACGCCGCCGGACTTCTCGTCGGGTTCGGTCACGATCAACTTTCGGGACTCGGCTTCGTCGAGCAATTTGCCGAACGAACGAAAGCCGTAAAAGGCTTCATTGAAGCCAGGCTTGCGGCGCTTTAAGGCCTGCTTCACCATCGAACCCCAGATTTTTTCTTCGGCGCTGCGCTCGGCGAACAGTGCCTCGATGGTTTCCATCACCACGTCCAGCGCCTCGGCGGTGCGGTCGCCTTCCGGGGCGGCCTTGCTGGCGGCGCTGGCGGCAGGTTTTTTCTTGCGCGATTGCTTGCGGGATTTTTCGCGCACCAGGTCATCGTAGAAAATAAATTCGTCGCAATTGGCGATCAGCAGATCGGAGGAGGATTTTTTGACCCCGACGCCGATCACCACTTTGTTGTTCTCGCGAAGCTTCGATACCAGCGGCGAGAAATCCGAATCACCGCTGATGATGACGAAGGTGTCCACGTGCGCCTTGGTGTAGCACAGGTCCAGCGCGTCGACCACCATGCGTATGTCGGCGGAGTTCTTGCCGGACTGGCGTACGTGCGGAATTTCGATCATCTCGAACGCGGCTTCGTGCATGTCTTTTTTGAACTCGCGATAACGCTCCCAGTCGCAGTAGGCTTTTTTGACCACGATATTGCCCTTGAGCAGCAGGCGCTCGAGTACTTTGCCGATGTCAAAGGCGTCGGTATGCAGATCGCGTACGCCGAGCGCGACGTTTTCAAAGTCGCAGAATAACGCCATGCTGCGGGTGTCGATGGTCATGAGGGGTTTCCCAAGTGGTGACGTGGCGATGTCGCGATTGTGATGAAGCCGCGCGCAAAAGTCGATGAGTTTTGCAAATGGATTGTTGCGCGACTGGCGGCAACCCGGCTACGATGGCGGGTATGGCTATCACCGCGAGGCAAACCCAGACGATGACCGTGTTGTTCGCGGATATTACCGAGAGCAGCCGGCTTTATCATCAATTGGGCGACAGCGCCGCGCGCAGCGCTATTAACGAATGCCTGTCGCTGCTGGCAGCGCAGTTGCCGCGCTTTGACGGCAGACTGGTCAAGACGCTGGGCGATGCCGTCATGTGTGTGTTTCCCGATGCGGCATCGGCGGTAGGTGCTGCCACCGAAATGCAGGCCGCGGTGAGCGCCGTTCGCGACGGCGAGCCGCCGTTGCGCATACATATCGGGCTGCATGCGGGAGCGGTACTGGTGGAGGATGGTGATGTATTCGGCGACACGGTGAATGCCGCGGCATTTCTCACCAACGTGGCGATGGCCGATCAAATATTGATTTCTGACGTGACCGAGCGCGAGTTGCCCGCGCCGCTGAAAGTGATGGTGCGGCCGTTATTCAGCGCGGTGTTGAAGGGCGGAACGGGTGAATCCACGATTTGCCAGGTGGTGTGGCGCATGGATACCCTGGACATGACGGACGTGAACGTGCTGGCGCCCAGAGTGATCGGCGCCGACACCGGCAGCCTGGTGGTGTCGCTGGGCGATGAACGCGTGCGCGTGGATCGCTGGCACCCGCTGATGACCATGGGTCGCGCGCCCGGCTGCGATCTGGTGGTCACTGATGCGTTCTCGTCGCGGCGTCATTGCTCGATACGCTTTGTGCGCACGAGTTTTTACGTGGTGGATCACAGCGTCAATGGCACTTACATCACCCTGGCAGGCGGCGACGAAATTCACCTGCTGCGCGGCGAAACGGTGATCGAAAGTTCCGGCGAAATTCGCCTGGGACGCAGCCGCGCGGAAGTGGCAAAAGACGTGATTAGCTTCCAGCGCGACCGGCGTTCGCAGTTTCGCGTATAGTCCGGTTCAGACGAGACGCGCGGGACCCTTGATGGTGTCGGCAAGGCCTTCAATGACCTGCGCGCCGCTGCGGTTTTTGTCGCGCGCTTCCTCGGGTGATTCCTTGCCTTGCGGGGTGTCGGCGATTTGCGCATACAAATCCGCGGCGCCTTGTAGGATGCGCGGCGTCAGCCCCGCGCCTTCGAAAGTTTTCGCAATCTCCTGCATTTCGGGCACCCAGCGATAGGCTTTGAACGGCATGCGCTCGGAACGGCTTAACACCGACTCATAGAGCTCGGCCTGGCTGGCCTTGAATTCCGCTATCAGCGTTTGTTCCACGCCGAGTTTACGCGCGGCCACCAGCAACTCCACGCCCAGGGCGATGGATCCCTTGGTCATGGCCGCGTAGCACATTTTCACCGCGGACGCGTCGCCGATTTTTTCGCCGGCGATGCGTACATCGATGTTCGGGCAATGTATGCGGTTCATCAATTCAGCGTTCGGCCCGGAAACGTAAAAACGCTGCTTGGCCTTGCCGCGCGGCGGCGGGCCGATAATCCCGGCGTCAATGGTGGTGCTACCCACAGCCGACATGATCTCGGTAATCTCGCTCATGGTTTGCGGAGCGACGGCGTTGCAATCGACGAATACAATCTTGCGCCCGGCGGCCTTGCACGCGGCGGCCACCGCGCGTGCATTGGTGACGGCCGCTCCGGGATCAAGCACGGACAGCACCATATCGCATTCCTTCACCAGATTTTCCAGCGAATGAAGATCGGTGAGTCCGGCTTTTTCGCCCAAGCCGCGCGTGCGCGGGCTGCGCCCGTCGGACGCCATGCAGACATTGAAGCCCAGTGCTTTGAGACACATGGCGACGCCTTGTCCCATGTCGCCGGGGCTGGTGATGCCGATGCTGTTGTTAAGGTCCATGCGATTCTCCAGATACGTACGGCAATAAACGAAAAGATGAGAGGAAAAAGCCGCGGTTGCCAAGAACGCATGCAAGAGTATCACCTTCCGCGCGATGTTGCCGCTGCGTGCGGAGAGCCATGTCGAGGGAGTAAAATCCGCTGGTTGTCATCGTGGGAGTACGTCATGCACTGGAACTGGTTGCGCGTCGGGGTGGCGGGATGGTTGATTGCGGCAGGTTCGGCGCACGCGCAAGGCATCGAGCCGCTGCTCGACAAGACGTTGGCGGGCGATCATCGTTCCGAAGCGAACCGCGCGCGCGACAAATACCGCAATCCTCGCGAGACGCTGCTGTTCTTTGGCATGAAACCGGACATGACGGTGGTTGAAATCTGGCCCGGCGGCGGCTGGTATTCGGAAATTCTCGCGCCGGTGCTGCGTGACAACGGCAAGTTGTATCTCGCGGGCAACGCGATTGAAAATCCCAAATTGCCCGCGTGGCAGCGCGAGGCGCGCGAAAAACAGGAAGCCGCCTACGCCAAACGTCCGGCGCTGTATGGCAAGCCGGTGTTCACCTCGCTGGGGCCGCCGGAGTATCTGGCCATCGCGCCGGCGGGCAGCGCGGACATGGTGCTGACGTTTCGCAATGTGCATAACTGGAGTCAACAAAAGACGGATTCTCTGGTGTTCAAGGCCTTTTTTGAGGCGCTGAAACAAGGCGGTATTCTCGGCGTGGTGGAGCATCGCGCGCATCCCGGTACGCCGTTCGAACTGCAGATCAAATCCGGCTACATGACCGAAGCGTACGTGATTGAACTGGCGGAAAAAGCCGGTTTCAAATTGGCGGCGAAATCCGAAGTGAATGCGAATCCGAAAGACACCAAGGATCACCCTAACGGCGTATGGACGCTGCCGCCGATGTCACGCGGGCGACTTGATCCGGAGAAATATCTCGCCATTGGCGAGAGTGATCGCATGACACTGCGTTTTGAGAAACCTGTCCGGTAGATAAAATATTGCATAAAAACAAGTACTTATATAATTTTTCGGCATTTGGCCTGACAGCAGCGTTAGGGTTGCTGTCCGCGTGCGGTGACAAGCCGGTGGCGCCCGCGATGGCGCCGCTGGTAGTGACGCAAACGGCGGCGGCGGGCGATGCCGGTTTGCAGGCGAACTTTGCTGGCGAGGTGCGCGCGCGCAGTGAATCCGCGCTGGGTTTTCGCGTCGGCGGAAAAATCACCGAGCGGCTGGTGGATGTGGGCGCGGTGGTGAAGGCGGG
>VFLF01000312.1 GCA_009885185.1 Nitrosomonadales bacterium
CGGCAGGACGACGCGCAGGCCGAGGCGAATATCCGCTGGCTGCGCGAACATGCGTTGATCCATGTCGATCTGATCGCCGGGCTGCCGGGCGAAGACCTCGCCAGCTTTGGCTGCGGCTTTGACCGGCTGCATGCGTTGAAGCCGCACGAAATTCAGGTGGGTATTTTGAAGCGTCTGCGCGGCGCGCCCATCGACCGCCATACCGAATCGCATCAACTGAGGTTTAATCCCGATCCGCCGTATAACGTGCTCGCCACCGATTGCATCACCTTCAACGACATGCAGCGCATCACACGCTTTGCGCGCTACTGGGATCTGGCGGGCAACTCCGGGCGCTTTCATCAAGCGTTGCCGCTACTGCTGGGTGATGCGCCGTTCGACAATTTCATGCGCTTTGCAGATTGGCTCTACGCCGAGACGCACAAGACGCACGAATTCGCGTTTGAGCGGTTGTGCGAATTTATCCATGTGTTCCTCACGCGGGAGATGCGCGTTGAGGACGCAGCGGCGTCCGACGCGGTGCTGACCGACTATCAGGCCAGCGGCGCGCGCGGGCGGCTGGCGTTCATGGATGCCGGCGTGCGCCCGCGCGATGCGCAAAGCGCCACCGCGCGGGCGCGTATGCGGCAGGCGCGGCACGTCACGGCATAGTTTTATAAGTATTTGTTTTTATTGACTATTTTTAATACGCTGACGAGGCTCCGATGAGACGATTTGATCCCCATGAGTTCTCGCGCAATGTGCTCGGCGAGAAACTGCAATCGTGCAGCGAAGACCCGGTGACGGGTTTTTACCGCGATGGCTGCTGCAACGTTGGCCCCGATGATCTGGGCGTGCATTCGGTATGCGTGCGTTTGACGGCGGAGTTTCTCGAATTCAGCAAGGCACGCGGCAACGATCTTTCAACGCCGATGCCGCAATTTGGTTTTGATGGGTTAAAGCCCGGCGATCAATGGTGCCTGTGTGCCGCGCGCTGGCAAGAAGCCTTTGAGGCCAACGCCGCACCGCGCGTGGTGCTGCGCGCCACGCATGAAGCGACGCTGGCATTTGTGTCGCTTGAAGACTTGAAAAAATTTGCGATTGATTTGAGTTAGAGGGCGCCATGGCCGACTACGACAGCAACACCCAACTCCAATTGCCGGCAGAAAGCCTGGTCACACTCACGCACGTGGTCTACGCCCTGCATGCGTTCAGCGCCATCACGGGGCTGACCACGGCAGCGTTTATCGTCACCGCGTTTCTCACCGGTTGGCCGTCGATCATCGCGGTCATCATCAATTACGTGAAGCGCGGCGACGTGCGCGGCACGTTTCTCGATTCGCATTTCTCGTGGCAGATACGCACCTTCTGGTGGGCGCTGCTGTGGTTTGTGTTGTGGGCGCTGGTGTCCATCCCGTTATGGATTTCCCTGATAGGCATTCCCGTTTCATGGGGGCTGGCGATAGTCTTGGGTGTCTGGGTGGTCTACCGCATCGTGCGTGGCTGGCTCGCACTGCTGTCGCAAAAGCCCCTGCCGATGTAACGCGATGCGCATCGACAAATGGCTGTGGGCCGCGCGCTTTTACAAAACGCGCTCGCTGGCGCAACAGGCGGTGGAGGGCGGCAAAGTCACGCTGAATCAGGAGCGCGTCAAGCCGTCGAAGGAATTAAGAGCCGGTGATGCGCTGCTGATCCGCATCGGCGCGTTCGAATGGGCGATCACGGTCAAGCAACTCAGCGACAAACGCGGCTCGGCCACCGTGGCGCGCACGCTGTATGACGAATCCGCCGCGAGTCAGGCCAAGCGCGCCGAACAGGCTGCACTGCGAAAACTCAATGTCGAGCCGGCGGCCGAGCGCCATGGCAGGCCCACCAAGCGTGAGCGGCGTGAATTGGACCGCTGGCGAGAATTATAAAATATTGAATAAAAACAAATACTTACATTAACGTTACGACCACGGTGCCTGTACTATCTCGCCCTTGATGGTGGTGCGATGCATGACGCGCCGCTGCGTCACATCAACCTCGGTGCGGTAGTGCATGCAGCAGCGGTTGTCCCACAGGATGCAGTCGCCGACGCGCCAGTGATGTGTCCATGCGTATTTTTCCTGCGTGGCGTGCGCCCACAGTTTATCGAGCAAGGCTTCGCTTTCCGCGTTCGACAAGCCGTGGATGTAGTTCGACGGCCACACGCGGCGGCGGCCGAGATACAGCGCGCGGCGGCCCGTGACCGGATGCACGCGCACCAGCGGGTGCGTGGGGCCCTCGACTTCCTCCGGCTTGGTCGGCAGGGTCACGCCGGGGCGCAGCACGCCCGCGCTGTTGCGGCTGGAGTC
>VFLF01000439.1 GCA_009885185.1 Nitrosomonadales bacterium
GCGAGTTCAAGCACTGCGCGCTTGGGCGTAGTCGGGTTGTAAGCCCAATCGAAGTCCTTGAGGTGTTGCCGCCGAAAAATTGATCAAAGTGGCGGCAGATTGCTCGGCAGAGGGATTCGCTGCACTGCGCACACGGTTCGACAGCAAGCTGGTCGAAGCAAGGGCGAAACTCGAGCAGGCGAAAACCGCCGTAAGCGAAAAAACCAAATATGCGAGTGACCATACGCATGCATACGTGAAGGAAAACCCGTGGAAAGCGGTGGGGATAGCGGCTGTTGCCGGCGCACTGATCGGGCTCCTTATTGCAAGGCGGTAGGCCTCACCTGAGGCTAATGTTATCCACTCAGAATGGCAATCGCGATGTCCTATGAGTTCTACATTCTGTCAGAGGCATGGCTCTTGCCAAAACACCCGAGGAGAGCACAATGAACTGGGATCGCATCGAAGGCAATTGGAAGCAAATCAAAGGCAGTGTCAAAGAGCAGTGGGGCAAGCTTACCGACAATCAGCATGATGTGATTGCAGGCAAGCGCGAACAACTTGCCGGCAAAGTACAGGAGGCCTATGGGTATGCGGGCGCACTGCGCGGTGCGACACGCATTGCGTAATACCAAAGCCCTGTCCTGTGCATCCATTCGAAGCATCGGAATTCACGACCTGAGGGCCGAGTGAGGAACTGGATTCCGGCTTGCGCCGGAATGACGGGTTGGAAGGCACCGCCGCTGCGGACTATCGCTCGGGCGCTCAGCTATCTTCGCCCGGCGCGGCGCCCGCCAACCGATGCTCGATTGCATAGCGAATCAGCTCGGCCTGATTTGTCATGTGCATTTTTTCGAGGATGCGGGTCTTGTGCGTGCTGACGGTCTTGGGGCTGAGATTCAACGCCGATGCGATGGCCGTCACCGACTGTCCGCCGGCGATCAATTGCAGCACCTGAAACTCGCGATCCGATAATTGTTCATGCGGCAGCGTGTTTTGCCCGCCGCGCACATTATTGAACAGCGCCTCGGCGACCGCCGGCGACACATGCACGCCGCCGGACGCGATTTTGCGTATCGCCGCCACCAGTTGTTCGCTGGCGCTCTCCTTGTTGAGATAGCCCGAGGCGCCGGCGCGGATCGCGCGCACCGCGTACTGCTCTTCGCCGTACATGCTCAGCACCAGCACCGGCAACTTCGGTCGCGCTTCCTTGACCAGCTTGATGAGTTCGATGCCGTTGCGGCCCGGCATCGACATATCGGTTACCAGCACATCCCATTCCTGTTCGCGCACCATTTTCAGCACGTCGTTGCCGTTGGTAGCCTCGCCCGCTACTAACAAATCACCGCTCCTGGCGAGGATTTGCTTCAGCCCCTCGCGCACGATGGTGTGATCGTCGGCCACCAGCACCCGTATCATGATGCGCGCCCCTGCCCCGTGCCGAAGGCGGGTATCACCGCCTCGATGCGCGTGCCGCCTTCCGGCGGCATGCCGACCTTCAGTTCGCCGCCCAGCACGTAGGCCCGCTCATACATGCCCAGCAAACCGAACGAGCGCGACTTGCGTTTGTCCGCATCGGTAAACCCCTTGCCGTTATCACTGATGCGCAGCACCACATTGCCGCTGCGCCGCTGCAACTCCATGCTCACCCAATCCGCGCCGGAATGCCGTGACACGTTGGTCAGCGCCTCCTGTGCAATACGAAATATCGCCGTGGCGGCATCGCCGTTGATGCCCAGATGCTCCTCGGCAATATCCAGATCGACGTGGATGCCGCTACGCCGCGAAAACTCCTTGGCCAGCCATTCGAGCGTGGGCACCAGCCCCAGATTATCCAGCATCACCGGGCGCAAATCGGCCGAAATTCGCCGCACAGAGGCTACCGTGGTATCGATCAGTTGCTTCATGGCGCCGGTGCGCTTGCGCAGTGCATCCTGCGGGTGACTGAGCTCGTTTTCGATCGCCGCCGTATCCATTTTCAGGGCTGTCAGCATCTGCCCGAGTTCGTCGTGCAGTTCGCGTGCGATGCGGGTTTTTTCTTCCTCGCGTATGGTTTGCAGCGCGGAAGACAACTCGCGCAGCCGGTCGCGCGATTCGCGCAATTGCGCCTCCGCCCGCTGCTGTTCGTGGTGCAGGCGACGCAGTTCCGTTTCCATGCGCTTGCGTTCGGTGACGTCGCTGTAAATCGCCGAGGTGCCCACCACGGTGCCGTCATAACGTCTGATCGGCGAAACGGTCAACTCCACATCGATCACGACGCCATCTTTGCGTCGGCGCCGGGTCTCGAAATTAATGATGGGTTCGCCGTTTACGGCACGCCGTGCCAGGTCGATGTGTTCCGGCGGCACATCGCCCGGATACAGCATGCGAATATTGTGTCCAATCGCCTCCTCGGCGGTGTAGCCGAAAATACGCGTTGCCGCGCGATTCCAGGTGACGATGGCGCCGGTCTCGACACGGCTCAGAATCGCTTCCGCCGCGGAATTGATAATGTCAGCCTGATAGCGCAGCATTTCCTGTTCATGCATACGCTCGGTGACATCACGCAGTATCACCGTGAACAACTTTTGCCCCGCCACCTCGGTGCGCGAGATCGAAGCGTCAATGGGAAATTCCTCGCCGTCGGCGCGCAAGCCGGTCAGAATGCGCTCGCCGCCCATGGTGCGCACGTTATGCGCCGTACCCTTATTGTAATTTTCGAGATGAACCCGGTGTACCCCGCGCGCGCTCACCGGTATGAAGCGCTCCAGCGGCCCGCCCAGCGCCTGCGCCGCGCTACAGCGGAAAATCGCTTCGGCCTCGGGATTGAACAAAACAATATTTTGCGCTTCGTCAACGCTGATCACGGCGAGCTTGACGGAACGCACGATGGCCGCCAGTTGCGCGTCATACACTTCGAGCGCGTGAAGGCGGGCTGTTTCATCTGATCCCGACGACATAGTGGCAAGTCCTGATATCAAAAATATTATTAAAAACAGATACTTACATTAAGTTAGCTCCGACCGTTCGACAATACTACAACATTGGATCGCTGTTTTTTGATTTAGATCAGTGGTGATTCGGGCGCGCGTAATAGATTGCGCCCATGGCTTCAGGGGACACGTTACATATGTCGGATCGCATGGTGGATCAAATAGATACTGCGACAACCCAAGGCAGCGCCTTGCCGCGCGTCTTAATCGTGGACCCATCGGCTGTTATCATCGAACGGCTGGTCTTTTCCATTGATGACGTGGCGCAGGTGGTCGGTCGCGCCACCAACGCACGCGACGCGATTAACGGTGTCCGAAACAGCAACCCGCATCTCGCCGTATGCGACGTCGCCATCGCCAATGGCCTCGAGCTGCTCAGGCAGATTAAAAGCCACCGTCCGCCGGTAATCACCGTGGTGCTGACGCATAGCGTCGAAGAAAACACACGCAGGGCCTGCCTGCGCCTCGGCGCGGAGTATTTTCTCGACAAGATCCACGAGTTTGACAAGGTGCGCGGCATTGTCGTTGCCATCGCCGGCGGGCTCGGTGGCGCACTGGTCGAGCATTAGGCGTTCGGCACGTAATCATCGCTACCCGTAGGGAAGCGTCGCGCCCACACCTATCGCGCTACTCCTCGCGTGCCATCAATCCGCTGCGCCGCAGATAATCACCCACGATCCCGGCAAGCCCCGGCTCCTCGACATCGGCAAAATCGTAGCGCACGCGAACGATCGGCTTGTTCACGCTGATCAGCGCAGCAAGGTCGATAGGCGTTGCCGACACAACCACATCCGCCGGTGTCGCGTTGATGGTTTGCGCCAGCGCCGCCAACTGCGCCGGGCCATACCCCATCGCCGGCAGCACGGCGCCCACATGCGGATACGCGGCATACACCGCCGCGATCTCCAGCGTCGCATAGGGGCGGGGATTGACGATTTCCTTCACCTGCGCGCGCGTGGCCGCGACATGTCCCGCGCCATACGCCATGCCGCCGTGGGTGGTGGTCGGACCATCCTCGATCACCAGCGCACGCTTGCCCTGCACCGCGGCTGCATCATCCAGCCGTACCGGCGAGGCCGCGCGCACGATAGGTGCATGCGCGTTGATGGCGCGCACATTGTGAAAAGCGCGCCACACATCGGCGGCAGCGGCAGCATCGGTTTTGGTGATCACTACCGCGTCGGCCATGCGCAGCACCGCCTCGCCGGGGTGATGCGTGTTTTCCTGACCGGCGCGCAGCGCATCGACCAGCACGATGTGCAGATCCGGCGTGATAAACGGAAAATCATTGTTACCGCCGTCCCACAAAATCACATCCGCCGACGATTGCGCCAGCGCCAGCACCCGCGCGTAATCCACCCCGGCGCAGACGATATTGCCGGCGGCCAGATGCGGTTCGTATTCCTCGCGCTCTTCAATCGTGCATTCAGCGGCGATCATGTCTTCGCGCGTGGCGAAGCGCTGCACCGCCTGCTTGGCCAGATCACCGTAGGGCATCGGGTGGCGTATCACCGCCACGCGCAAGCCATGCCCGCGCAACAGCAGCGACAACCAGCGCGCGGTCTGCGATTTGCCGCAGCCGGTACGCACCGCCGACACCGCAATCACCGGAATGCCTGCCTTGAGCATGGTGCGTTGCGGCCCCAGCAAAACGAAATCCGCGCCCAGCGCCAGCACACGCGAGGCCAGATGCATCACCTGCGCGTGCGTCACGTCGCTGTAGGCGAACACCACCTGATCGAAACGATGCCGTCCGCGAAACGATTCGAGGCTGTGCTCCTTGATGATCGGGATGCCGTGCGGATACAACGGCCCCGCCAATGTAGGCGGATAGTGCCGCCCCGAAATACCCTCGATTTGCGCGGCGGTAAATGCCAACACTTCCACGGCGGGATCGTCGCGATACACCATGTTGAAATTGTGGAAGTCGCGCCCCGCCGCGCCCAGAATCACCACACGGGTGCGCGGTGCGTTGTCAGTGTCCGTCATCGTCTGCCCTCCGAATTACAGCCATCACTTTCGCCATAACCGGACGCCCTCCCATTGATACAGGTCAAGCCGTTTGCCGTCAGGCTGCCCAAAATAGCAAGCATGAAATACAAGGATTACTACCAAACCCTCGGCGTGGAGCGCAGCGCCAGCGCCGCCGACATCAAGAAGGCGTATCGCAAGCTCGCGCACAAATTTCATCCTGACATTTCCAAGGAAACCAACGCCAAGGAAAAGTTTCAGGAAATCGGCGAAGCCTACGAAACGCTGAAAGATGCCGAGAAACGTGCCGCCTACGACGAACTCGGCAGTGGTTTCCGCGCAGGACAGGATTTCCGTCCGCCGCCGGATTGGGGCGCGGCGCACGGCGACGGAAAGGCAGCATTTGACGACATGGACCTTGCCGACCTGTTCGCGAGCCTGTCAGGCGGGCGGCGTGGGCACCGTACCCATCGTGCTGATAGCGACACGCACGGCGGTCATTTCCCGATCCCCGGTCAGGACTACGAGTTGGCGGCCGAAGTCACGCTGGAGCAGGCCGCGAACGGCACCGAATTCGATGTCAATCTTGCCGTGCCGGAACCCGGAGACGATGGCTTCATGCGCCGCGTGCCGCGCTCGTTCAAGGCGCGCATTGCCAAAGGCGCGTCCGAAGGCCAGCGGCTGCGGCTGCCCGGCAAGGGCGGCAAGGGAATGAACGGCGGGCGCGATGGCGATCTGTATCTCATCATTCATCTATTGCCGCACCCGCTGTTTCGCGCCAGCGGCCACGATCTTTACATCGATCTGCCGTTAGCACCCTGGGAAGCCGCACTCGGTGCAACGGTGGAGGTGCCGACGCTGCACGGAGCGGTGCATCTGAAGGTACGACCTGGCACACGCAGCGGCCAGAAACTGCGGCTCGCCAAACGCGGCCTGCCCAATCCACGTGAAGGCGTAGGCGACCTTTACGCCGTGGTGCAGATTGTGCTGCCCGCCGAACCGAGCGAGCTCGAGGCGAGGTTGCTCAAGGAAATGGCAGACGCATCCACCTTCGATCCGCGCAGCCATTTCAAGGAGACGGCGACATGATAGTCGAGCTGACCGAGGCATTGTGGCTGGACGAGCACGACCCGTTGTCGCTAGAAGAACTGGCGCAACTGAGCGGACTTTCCCCCGCCGAACTGCTTGTTCTGGTGGAGTGCGACACGCTACCACCGTTCGTTGGCGTTGGCGTTGCCCCCGCCGCCGTTGAACCGGCGATCGAGGCCCGCTTCGGCGCGGATTGTCTCGCCTTAGCGCGCACCGCATCGCGTCTGCGCAACGATTTTGATCTCGACGTGAATGCACTGGCACTGACACTGCGGCTGCTCAATCGCATACACGAACTAGAGGCGGAATTACTTGATCTGCGCGCGCAGGGTCCGCGACC
>VFLF01000818.1 GCA_009885185.1 Nitrosomonadales bacterium
CTCCAACGCCAGCCAGTTGCGGCGCAATTTTGCTGGTTCGCCCTTGCTGGCGGTACCGGAAATTTACTGGGAGCATTGCTCAACCGAGGTGATGGTGATGCAGCGCATGCGCGGCACGCCGGTGTCGCAGGTGGATGCGCTGCGCGCACAGGGCGTGGATATTCCGAAACTCGCCCGCGGCGGCGTGGAAATATTTTTCACCCAGGTTTTCCGCGACGGTTTTTTTCATGCCGACATGCATCCGGGCAATATTTTCGTGTCGCCGGCCGGCCAGTACATCGCGCTTGACTTCGGCATCATGGGCACGCTCACCGCCACTGACAAACATTATCTGGCGCGCAACTTTATTGCGTTTTTTCGCCGCGATTACCGCCGCGTGGCCGAGGCGCATATCGAATCGGGCTGGACGCCGCCCGGCACCAGCGTCGAAGCCTTCGAGACGGCAATCCGCGCGGTATGCGAGCCGATTTTCGACAAGCCGTTAAAGGATATTTCGTTCGGCAAGCTGCTGTTGCGCCTGTTTCAGACCTCGCGCCGCTTCAACATGGAAATCCAGCCGCAACTGGTGCTGCTGCAAAAAACCCTGCTCAATATCGAGGGGCTGGGGCGCGATCTCGATCCCGATCTCGATTTGTGGGCCACTGCAAAGCCGTTTCTCGAACGCTGGATGTCTGAGCAGGTCGGCTGGCGCGCGCTGATCCGCCAGGTGCAGGAAGAAGCGCCGTTCTGGTCCGCCGCGATTCCGCAACTGCCGCGGCTGATCCATCGCGCTCTCAGCGAAGATCGCGTCGCGCCGCTGCAAAGAACCGTCGAACAACTGCAAAACCAGCAGCGGCAACTGCGGCGCACGGTGCGCTTGATGGCGGCGCTGTTTGCCGTCAGCACCGCGCTGGTGGCACTGCTCATCTGGCCGAGGTAGCTTTATAATTCCGGCGGTTATCCTGCCGGGAGGCGTACCGTGCTGATCTGGTTTGTCGTTATCTATTTGCTGATTTCGCTGGCGATCGGTTTGATCGCCGCCACGCGCGTACACAACGCCAAGGATTTCGCCGTCGCCGGACGCCGGCTGCCGCTGCCGATCGTGATGGCCACCGTGTTCGCCACCTGGTTCGGCGCGGAAACCGTGCTCGGCATCTCGGCCACCTTCGTCAAGGATGGCCTGCGCGGCGTGGTGGCCGACCCTTTCGGTTCCAGCCTGTGCCTGATCTTCGCCGGCTTGTTTTTCGCCCGCAAGCTGTATCGCATGAACCTCCTGACCATCGGCGACTATTACCGCGTGCGTTACAACCGCACGGTCGAAGTGCTGTGCACGCTGGCTATCGTCACCTCGTATCTGGGCTGGGTGGCGGCGCAGATCAAGGCGCTGGGGCTGGTGTTCTTCGTCGTGACCGGCGGGGCGATCAGCCAGCCGGCGGGCATGGTGCTGGGCGCGGCCATCGTGCTGACCTACACCACTTTCGGCGGCATGTTTTCCGTGGCCATTCTCGATTTCGTGCAGATGACCATCATCATGGGCGGCATGCTCTACATCGGCTACGTGATTTCCGGCATGACCGGCGGCGTGGGCACGGTGGTGGCGCATGCGCACGAAGCAGGCAAGCTCGATTTTTTTCCCGAAGCCACCGTGGTGGCGTGGGTGCCGTTCATCGGCGCATGGATCACCATGATGCTGGGTTCGATACCGCAGCAGGACGTGTTTCAGCGCATCACCTCGGCCAAGGACGAAAAAACCGCCGTGCGCGGTTCGGTACTCGGCGGCTCGATTTATTTTGTGTTCGCCTTCGTGCCGATGTTCCTCGCGTACGCGGCAACGCTGGTGGACCCCAAGGTGTTCACCGAACTGCTGGCGAAGGATTCACAACTGATATTGCCTACGCTGATCCTGCAGCACACGCCGCTGTTCGCGCAGGTGGTGTTTTTCGGCGCGCTGTTGTCGGCGATCATGAGTTGCTCCAGCGCGACGCTGCTGGCGCCGTCGGTGGCGTTCTCGGAAAACATCATTCGCAATGTGTATCCCGGCATGAGCGATCGCGCTTTTTTGCGCACCATGCGCATCGTGCTGGTGTGTTTTGCCTGCATCGTGCTCACCTTCGCGCTCAACTCCACCGCCAGCATATTCAAGATGGTGGAAAACGCCTACAAAATCACGCTGGTGTCGGCGTTCTGGCCGCTGTTTCTCGGCCTGTATTGGAAGCGCGCCACCACGCAGGGCGCGCTGGCCGGTATCGCCTGCGGGTTTTCCACCTGGGTACTGCTGGAGTTTTTCGGCACGAATAACGAGGTATGGCTGCCGCAACTGGTCGGCTTTGTCGCCGCCGGTTTCGGCATGCTGGCAGGCTCGTTATTGCCGCAGATCGTAGGGCATCCGACGCCGCTCCCGGAGGCACACGTGCCGCATGCCCATGCCTCCGTGCAACACGTGCCCGCCACCGGACACCACCATCCGCATCACGACGGCACGCAGCATAAGCCCTGAACTTACGTGGCATCCCATGTCCGCACACAAGCGGCCCTTATCGCGCTGCTCGCGTGCAACACGATGTACTACATCATCGCCGGGCGCGTCAGCCAGGCGCTGGATTCCGTGGCTTGGTATGCGCTGCTGACTCTGTTTCTGCTGGAAACCCTGCGCGGGCATCCGCTGACAACGCGCGCACGAACCGTGAATCACGCCCTGCGCCTGCTGGCGACGCTGGCGATTGCGGCGAGCGCGGTGCTGTATGTGCGCGAACGGGAATGGCTGGATGCCATCAATCTGCTGTTGTGGGTGGCGGTGGTGATGCTGCTGGAAATCGAAATCCGGCGGCCGGTCGTGGTCGCCGCCTACCGCAAGGCTTTCACCGTGACCGCCGGATTACTCTACGCCGCGTTGGCCATTCTGGTGTTGGTGTGGCTCACGCGCGGCAAGTGGATGGATGCATGGGATGCCACGCTGTGGCTCGCCGCTTTCGGCATGCTGGAAATGGATCTGCTGCATCCACACTTAAAACAAAATACTGTTTAAAAACAAATACTTACATAAATTATACTAAGGCGCATACGCTGCGCGGAAGGCATCGATAAACGCCGTCAACTGCATGGGCGGCAACAGATTGATGCCCGCTGCGCCCTGTCGTCCGCCGCCGGTCTGGAAACGTGAACACAACGCATCCGCGCCCCGTGGATTCGACACCGGCGCACGCACGCTGACGGTATAACCGCCAGCCTTGGCGACCAGCACCGCGTGCGCGCGTTTGGGATATTCCTGTGCCAGGCGGTTGCCGAAAATACCATTCACGCGGCGGCACCATGCGGCATCAGGCAGCACGTAGAGCGCGGCGCCGTCACTGGATAATTCCGCCTTGATTTCGCCGGCGTGCGCAAGGTCTTCCTTGTAAGCGGCTTTCAGCACTTCAAACACCGGCTCATCGATCATGAATTCGCGCGGATCACGGTACGGCATGATCGCCTCGTACAAATCCAGCGGCGGGTAATGCAGGTCGTCGATGGTCTCGCCGTAGGCATTGTAGTTAAGGCAGTCGCC
This sequence comes from Nitrosomonadales bacterium, assembly GCA_009885185.1. The sequence goes on from VFLF01000818.1 coordinate 3,524, forward strand.
GAGCTCGTGCAGACGCGCCAGTTCGGTGTGATCCAGTTCGAGCGGCTGCGCGGCGGCAATCGCCGGCGCGACCAGATTGTCGCCGAAGGCCGCCACCACCGCCCACGCGCGGTGGCGGCCCGACAGATAACGATCCACAATCAAACTGGTGCAAACATCCGGCGCGGTGTCGATGTGCGCGCTGAGACCCGGATGCGCGGGGATCACGCCTGCCGCATGATGATCGAAGTAGCGGCACGTCACGCCGCGCCCGAGCAATTTTGCCAGCGCCGACGCATTGGTTTTCATCGAAATATCCAACACGGTGATGTTGTCGCCGGCTGTTGCATCCACGCGGTCCAGCAGTTTTACGTCGCGCTTGACGCCGGTGACGCGCTCGGCGTCGCGCGGCTCTTCCAGCCGCAACTGATGCAGCGCGCAAATGCCGTCGGCGTCGCCGTTAAAAATGTCGTAATATTTACTCAATGGCGTCTGACTCTCAAACGGGTGTTTACACCACAACGCCGCATGTGTACAAGCTGGCGCTGGTGCTGGCGTTAGCTTACCTGCTGACCATTGTCTACGCCAGCCTGCAGCCCATGCGCGGCTGGCGGCTGCCGCCGGAAGACCTTTATGGTTTTCTCACCGCGCCGTGGCCGCGCTATATCACGCTCGACGATGTCTTCGCCAATGCAGTGGCGTATCTGCCACTGGGTTTTCTGCTGACGCTGGGCCTGCGTTCGTTTTTGCGCCCGGCGCCGGCCGTCATCGCCGGCGCTCTCCTGGCCGCGATGACCAGCATCGGCATGGAAAGCATGCAATTGTTTTTGCCCGCGCGCATACCCTCGAACATCGATGTGCTCGCCAACGGCACCGGCGGGCTGATCGGCGCACTGGCCGCACCCTTGTTTCTGCCTTCGCAAATCCTCGGCGCGCGGCTGGTCGCCTGGCGCAACCGCATGTTCCGTGAGGGCGCCCTCGCCGAAACCGGCCTGCTGATCGCGGCGCTGTGGGTCATTGCGCAACTGGATCCGCTGACGCAGATATTCGGCACCGGCAACCTGCGCACCACGTTTGACCTGCCGGTGTATTTTTTTCATACTCCCGGGCTGCTGTTGTCGGCGGAAGCCGCCGTGGTGTTTTTTAACCTGCTGGGCTTGGGGCTGTTGCTGTCCACGCTGCTGCGCCAAGACGCGCACCGCGGCATCATTATCGCGGCATTCATCGTGACGGCGATCGCGCTGAAAATGTTGATTACCGCCGTGTTCGCCAATCCGCGCGGCGCATTTGCGTGGATCACGCCGGGCGTCATGCTCGGTTTCAGCATGGGCGTGATGGCGCTGCTGGTGGGCGTGCTGTCCTTTGGGCACCGCGCGCGCCTGTGGCTGTCGATGCTGTGTATCCTGCTCGCGCTGGCGGCGATCAATCTGGCGCCGGACAATCCGTATTTCAATCTGCCGCCGCCGCTGGCCAGCGGGCGCGTCAGTCACTTGCTGAGTTTTTCAGCCATTCTGCGCGCGTTTTCGGAACTGTGGCCGCTGCTGGCGCTGGCGTATCTGATGACTGCGGCGCGGCGGGAACGCAGTTAGCGGGCATGGCCAGTTTATAATGCGCGCCTGTCTGTGCACTACCCGCGAAAAAGGGGGTCTCCATCGTGAGTTATTTTGAACGGCATGTCTTTTTTTGCTGCAACCAGCGCGACAACGGCGCGAACTGCTGCAACAACCACGGCGCCAGCAAGATTCGCGATTACGCGAAGGACAAAGTCAAGGCGCTCAAGCTCAACGGCAAGGGCAAGGTGCGTGTCAACATGGCGGGCTGCCTCGACCGTTGCGACGAAGGCCCGGTGATGGTGATTTATCCCGAAGAAGTCTGGTACACCTACGTCGATCAGGAAGACGTGGACGAAATCGTGCAGGAACACCTGGTGCATGGCCGGGTGGTGGAGCGGCTGAAGATTTAAAGCGGCCTTGCAAGCGCCACGGCGGAATCGGGGGCCCGATGATTCGAATAAACCGCGCCTCATCCCATAAGGCCCAACCGTGACAACGGCAGGCGATCTGCGCCGATTTGATCCGCACTCCTCCTCGCCGGTACGCCTGTTGGCGGCGCAGGCGTTGTCGCGCGCCGCCGGCGGACCGCTGGTCACGGGCAATCGCGTGCGCCTGTTGCGCGATGCCGGAGAAAATTATCCGGCATGGCTGGTGGATATTGCCGCCGCCAAACGGTTCATCCTGTTTGAAAATTACATCATTGAAAACGATGCCACGGGACGACGCTTCGTCGAGGCGCTGATCGAACGCGCACGCGCCGGTGTGAAGGTGTACGTGATTTACGACTGGTTCGGCGCGCTGGGGCTGGGCTCCAAACGCCTGCTGGCGCCGCTGATTGCCGCCGGTGCGCAGGTGCGCGAATTCAATCCGCCGTGGATCGGCAGTCCGTTCGGCTGGATGCAGCGTGACCATCGCAAGATGATGACGGTCGATGGCGCGGTAGGCTATGTGTCGGGTCTGTGCATCAGCCAACGATGGGTGGGAGACGCCGCGCGCGGCATCGACCCCTGGCGCGATACCGGGCTTGAAATCACCGGGCCGGCGGTAGCCGACATTGAACGTGCGTTCGCGCAGGTGTGGGCGGCGGCGGGCGCGCCGCTGCCGGCCGCCGTCGCGACGAATCCGGCGACGATACCGCGCGCCGGCGAGGTCGCGCTACGCGTGCTGGCAAATCTGCCGAACGAAGCGAATCTCTACCGGCTGGATCAACTGGTCGCGGCCATGGCCACGCGCACGCTGTGGCTGACCGACGCGTATTTTGTCGGGTTGCCGGCGTACGTGCATGCGTTGCGTGCGGCGGCAAAGGATGGCGTGGATGTGCGGCTGCTGGTGCCCGGGGCCAGCAATCTGTTGGCGTTCTCCACTCTGTCGCGCACGGGCTACCGCTCGCTGCTGGAAGGCGGCATCCGGGTATTCGAGTGGAACGGTCCGATGCTGCACGCGAAAACGGCGGTGGCCGACGGGCGCTGGGCGCGCGTGGGTTCCACCAATCTGAATTTGACGAGCTGGATGGGCAACTATGAGCTCGACATCGCGATCGAGGATTCCGGGTTCGCCGCCGAAATGGAAGAGATGTACGAAAACGATCTCATGAATGCCACGGAAATTTTGCTGTCGCCGCGCAACCGCGTGCAGCCCGCGGCCAAGGTTGCCCGCGTGCGCGGGCGTTTTCGCGGCAGCGCGTCACGCGCGGCAGCGGGCGCCCTGCGTATCGGCAACACGGTGGGCGCGGCCATCACCAGCCACCGCATGCTGGGGCCGGCGGAGGCCGGCATCATGGCGGTGATGGGGCTGGCGATACTCGGTCTGGTGGCGATAGGCGTGCTGTGGCCGCTGGCAGTGGTCGTGCCCATGAGCGTGGTGGGTGTGTGGATTGCGGTGTCGCTGCTGGTGCGCGCCTTTGTGCTGCGGCGCGGGGGCGTGACCGCCGCGAAAGACAAGGAGGACGCTGAAAAGTCCACCACCCGTGACAGCGGACCAGACACGCGCTGACCACCGCAACGTGATCAGAGCAGCCGTTCCAGATACGCCAGCGGCACCATCAAGATCAGTTGCAGCAACAGCAGCGCGATCAGCGGCGACAAATCGATCATGCCGATGGACGGCACCACGCGCTGTATCGGGCGCAGCAGCGGACGCACCAGCGTGTTGATCAGCGAATACATCGGGCTGGCCGGATTGACCCATGAAATAATCACCATCAGGATGATGGCGCCGATGGCAAGATAAATCGCCAGCTTCACCAGCATCAATAAAGCCAGCAGCAGCACCGTGCCCAGCATCGCGCCGGTGGCCGGCACGACGCCTTTGACGGCCAGCATCAATACCGTCTCGATGATCACCACCAGCCACGCCAGCACCAGTGACGCGAGATCCATGCCCCATAAACCCGGGATGACGCGGCGCGCCGGCAGCACCGCGAAGTTGGTCAGCGCCTGCACGAATTCCGCCAGCGGATTGCGTGCCGGCGCACGGCACCATTGCATCCAGAAGCGCAACAGCAGAATGCCGGCAAAAAATCCGCCGATAGACTGGATCAGGAACAGCAAAGCTTCAGTGAGCATGTCGCCAATAAATTGTGTTTAAAAACAGATACTTATGTAATTTCCATTCATGCGATGCGCGAGCCGCGAGCTTACCCGCGACCCAATTCGTCACCCAGTTCGCGGGAACGCTCCGCAGCCGCTTTAACGGCACGAACAATCGCGGCCTTGACCTGGTCGTTTTCCATGCCCGCGAGCGCGCGCTCGGTGGTGCCGCCTTTGGAGGTGACGCGCTGGCGCAGCAGGGCCGTATCCTCGCTGCTTTGCGCGGCCAGCTTGGATGCGCCGCTGAAGGTGCCGATGGCGAGTTGCCGCGCGGCGTCAGCGCTCATGCCCAATTCGCGCGCGGCCTCGGTCAGCGCCTCGATAAAATAGAACACGTAGGCGGGGCCGCTGCCGGAGACCGCCGTCACGGTATCGATGTCTTCCTCCCGCGCGACCCACAGCGTTTCGCCCACCGCGCCGAGAATATTTTCGGCGCGCTTGCGGTCATCGGCGCTCACGCCGGGCATGGCGTAAAGACCGGAGATGCCCGCCAGCACCAGCGCCGGTGTGTTCGGCATCACGCGCACGATACGCTGATGGTTGCCCAGCCAGCGCGACAAATCGCCGCCGCGTATGCCGGCCGCAATGGAAATCACCAGCGCGCCGCTCACATGCGGCGCGAGCTGCATGGCGACCTCGCGCATCTGCTGCGGCTTGATCGCCAGCACCACGCCATCGGCGTGAAGGGCTTCGGCGTTGATATCGGCAAAGACTTTCACACCGTAAGTCTGTTCGAGTTTGTCGCGCGCGGTGGCAATGATGTCGACCACGCGCAGTTGATCGGCGCGCCAACCGCGTTGCAGCAAGCCGCCGATGATGGCGGTAGCCATGTTGCCGCCGCCGATGAAGGTGAGGTTCATTTCAGGATTGAGGATTGAGGGGAGCGGAGCGAGGAACCGAGGATATAGCAGGATACAGGATTTGCTCAATCCTCGATCCTCAATCCTGAAGTTCAGATCACGCCCTTGCGCCGAAAAGGGCCGTGCCCACGCGCACCAGCGTCGCGCCCTCGGCGATGGCGTCTTCGAGGTCGTCCGACATGCCCATCGACAGCGTATCCAGCGCGTAACCGCGCGCGATCAGGTTTTGCTGCATTTCGCGCACGCGAGCAAAACGTTGCCGCCGCAGCGCGCTGTCGGGTGTCGGCTCCGGGATCGCCATCAATCCGCGCAAGCGCAGCCGGGGCAGTTGTGCGATGGTTTCCGCCAACGCGATTTGCGCGCCGGGTGCGATGCCTGACTTGCTGGCTTCGCCGCTGACATTGACCTGTATGCAGACGTTCAATGGCGGCAGATGTGCGACATGCGGCGCGGCCCGCGCGTCATTCAGCCGCTGTGCGATTTTGCCGCGCTCGACGCCATGCACCCACATAAAATTTTCCGCGATGGCGCGGGTCTTGTTGCTTTGGATCGGCCCGATCATGTGCCATTCGATATCGCAATCGGCCAACGCGGCGATCTTCTCCAGCGCTTCCTGCACGTAGTTTTCGCCGAAGGCACTCTGGCCGGCGGCGTGACACTCACGCACCAGCGCCGTGCCGAAGGTCTTGCTGACCGCCAGCAAGGTGACCGAATCCGGTGCACGGCCCGCCGCGCGCGCGGCGGCCCCAATGCGCGCCTTCACGGCTTGCCAGTTCGCGGAAATTGCAGTCATAATTTGCGGCGCACGTGCCACGGTCATTGTAAGATTGGCGTAGAATCAAAATCTTGGGTCATGCCGCGAACGCGTGAGATTGAGTGATTGCGTGAGGTTACGTGATTGCGTGATTGCGGCGGTTGATCTCTCGCGACTTCGGACTTTTCAGGGAAATTATAATGGACATCTCCGAGCTGTTAGCCTTCGTTGTCAAGAACAAAGCCTCCGACCTGCATCTGTCGGCGGGTTTGCCGCCGATGATACGCGTGCATGGCGACGTGCGCCGCATCAACCTGCCGCCGCTGGAACACAAGGACGTACACGCCATGGTGTACGACATCATGAACGACGGCCAGCGCAAGTTCTACGAGGAAAATCTCGAATGCGACTTTTCCTTCGAGATTCCCAATCTGGCGCGCTTTCGCGTCAATGCCTTCAACCAGAATCGCGGCGCCGGTGGCGTGTTTCGTACCATTCCGTCCAAGGTGCTGTCGCTGGAGGACTTGAAAGCGCCCAAGGTGTTCGGCGAGATCGCCAATCAGCCGCGCGGCGTGGTACTGGTGACCGGCCCGACCGGCTCGGGCAAATCCACCACGCTGGCGGCGATGGTGAACCACCTCAACGAAAACGAATACGGACATATCCTCACGGTGGAAGACCCGATCGAGTTCGTGCATGAATCCAAAAAATGCCTGATGAACCAGCGCGAGGTCGGGCCGCACACCCTGTCGTTCGCCAACGCCCTGCGCTCGGCTCTGCGCGAAGACCCCGACGTGATTCTGGTGGGCGAGATGCGCGACCTGGAAACCATTCGCCTGGCGATGACCGCCGCCGAAACCGGCCACCTGGTGTTCGGCACGCTGCACACCAGTTCCGCCGCCAAGACCATCGACCGTATCATCGACGTATTCCCGGCGGAGGAAAAAGAAATGATGCGCGCGATGCTGTCGGAATCGCTGCGCGCGGTGATTTCACAGACGTTAATGAAAACCAAGGATGGCACCGGCCGCGTCGCCGCGCACGAAATCATGGTGGGTACGCCGGCCATCCGCAACCTGATCCGCGAAGGCAAGGTGGCGCAGATGTATTCCGCGATCCAGTCCGGGGCGCAGCTCGGCATGCAGACGCTCGATCAGAATCTTGCCGATCTGGTCAAGCGCAATGTGGTGAGCAGGGAAGAAGCCCGCAACAAGGCGGCGAACAAGGACAACTTTAACTAAACCGGCAGCACTCGGCCAGATCGGGAGACTAGTATGGATAGAGATCAAGGCGTCAAGTTCATGCACGACCTGCTGCGAGCAATGGTCTCGAAAAAGGCGTCCGACCTGTTTATCACGGCGGGGTTTCCGCCCGCGATCAAGCTCGACGGCAAGATGATGCCAGTTGTCAATCAACCACTGACGCCGCAGCACACCGCCGACTTGGCGGCTGCGATGATGA
>VFLF01000045.1 GCA_009885185.1 Nitrosomonadales bacterium
CTGCAGGCGAACGATGATTTTTGCCTGGCCATCTCCTACAACCCCGGCTACCAGAGCGTGCTGAAAGAACTCAAACAAAGCACGCGCCAGCGTTTTGTCGCGATTGAATTCAACTACCCGTCCGAAGCGCTCGAAACAAAAATCGTCGTCACTGAATCCGGTCTGGACGCCGCCAACGCCGGCAAGCTGTTGAAACTCGCGCACATGACGCGCAATCTCAAGGGCAACGGACTCGACGAAGGCGCGTCCACTCGACTGCTGGTCCACGCCGCCAAACTCATGCAGCGCGGCATCACGCCGCGCACCGCGTGCCACGGCGCCATCGCCGAAGCGCTGACCGATGATGCGGAGATGTTGCGCGCGATTGATGAATTGGTTTCGTCTGTTTTTTGACGCTCCATCCATACTCGTCCAAGCATCATGCCCCTCAACACCAACCCTGTCATTCCCGCGAAAGCGGGAATCCATGCCATGCGTCCTATGGCAATGTGTGATGGATTCCCGCTTTCGCGGGAATGACAGGGAGAGTTTTCCGGCATTTGATTCACCTTGGAGCCGCTAACCGCCACCGAACTCAACGATAAGCTCGACGCGCTGCTCAATCCGGTATTGTCATCGCGCCGCACCGCCATGCCGCTGGCGCAAGCGCTCGCGCCGCAGCCTCGTGCGGCGCAGGATTTCACCCTGCACTGGGTCGACGTCATCGCCCGCACCAACTACGAAATGGCCTACCAGTTTGCCGCCGCTGCGCCAGCCGCGCTGGCGGCATTGGATAGCGGCACCGCCGTGGCGTGGATTATTCAGGCGATGGACAGCTACGACCGCGAGGGGCTACATCGCGGTAGCGAGGTGTTCAGGAATTTCTCCAGCTTTGTCACGCAAGCGGACAACGAGCATGCCGTGACATACGAAGAGGTTGCGTCCGTGCTCGACCTTTTTGTCTGCGGCTTGTCGGGCAGACGCATGAAAATAGACACCGCGCCGGCCGCCTGGACCGACACCGATACGCTGTACCTGCCGCCGCGCATGGCCGCGGGCGCGACGCACGCGCAAAATTTCCTCATTTATAAAATCATCGCCACCTTGCTGTGGGCGCAAAGCCGCTACGGCACTTTTATCCCCGACCTCGATGCCGCCGTTGCGCATCACCGCGATCCGGCGCGCGCGCTGGACTGGCTGAATTTTCTGGAAACCGTGCGGCTCGAAGCGCGAATCGCGCGCGCCCTGCCCGGCCTTGCGCGTGATCTCGCCATGCTGCGTGGCGACAACAACACCGATGCACGATACGCGCCGCTGCATACGCCGGATGCCGGCGTGCGGGACAGCATCGCCCTGCTGAACACGTTGCCGCTTGACGATGACGCGCCGCGCCGCGCGTGGATGGGAATACTGCGCCCCGCCGAAGCCACGCGATCACGCAGCGCGCGGTTGGCGCGTGAAAAGAACGATTTGCAGGCCGCGCTCGCCGCCTTTCTCGATGAGCGCTCCGACACCTCGGACGGGGAATCCGCCAGCGGTTTCGAGGCCGAACTTTCCACCGGCGCGGACGGCGACATCCAGGTGCGGCTCAGCCTCGGCGGCGAGCCGCTGGCCGCACCCGACCATGTACGCAATCTGCTGGATTCGATAATTCACGATCTTGGCGGCCTGCCCGACGACTATCTGACGCCGGCGCAAGGCGATGCCGCGCCCGTCAACGACAATGACGGCGGCGATGCAGCCAACGATGCCACCGGCAAGGACGCGGCCAGCGAAGCGCCCGCGCACTACTACGACGAGTGGGATCATCAACGCCGCCACTACCGCAAAAACTGGTGCGCGCTGCGCGAGCGGGATGTGCCTCCCGGCGACGAAGCGTTCGTGCCTGCCACACTGAAAAAGTACGCCCCGCAGGTCACGCAACTCAAACGCAGCTTTGAAATGCTGCGCGGCGAAGACCGCGTGTTAAAGCGTATGAAGCAGGGCGACGATATTGATTTCGATGCGGTGATCTCGGGCTATGCCGACATGCGCGCGGGGCGCGAACTCACTGACCGGCTGTTTCTCAAGCGCCAGAAGGCCGAGCGCAATCTGGCGGTGATGTTCATGGTGGACATGAGCGGCTCGACCAAAGGTTGGATCAACGAGGCCGAGCGCGAGGCGCTGGTGCTGCTGGCCGAAGCGCTGGAGGTACTGGGCGACCGCTACGCGATTTACGGGTTTTCGGGCATGACGCGCAAGCGCTGCGAGATTTTTCGCGTCAAGCGTTTCGACGAAGCGTATTCGGATGCGGTAAAAAAACGCATCGCGGGCGTGGCGCCGCAGGACTACACCCGCATGGGCGTGGCGACCCGCCATCTCACCGCGCTGCTCGACGCTGTGGATGCGCGCACCAAGCTGCTGATTACGCTGTCGGACGGCAAGCCCGATGACTACAGCGACAATTACCGCGGCGAGTACGGCATCGAAGACACGCGTCAGGCGCTGCTCGAAGCGCATCGCGCCGGCATCAAACCGTTTTGCATCACCATCGATCACGAGGCACGCGACTACCTGCCGCATATGTACGGCGCGGTAAACTGGACGCTGGTGGACGACGTCTCGCGCTTGCCGCTGAAGGTGGCGGATATTTACCGGCGCTTAACAACATAAAATATCTCTTAAAAACAAATACTTATGAAAATACATTCGCTCACTGTGTTCCTCGGCTTGTTGTACGCCCTATGCGGAACGCCTCTGGCCGCGCAAACCGGCAATGTGACGGCCACGCAGGAACACCGCATCCGCGTCAACACCCTGACCCAGGGCTTGGCGCATCCATGGTCGCTCGCCTTCCTGCCCGACGGACGCATGCTGGTCACCGAGCGCGCGGGCCGGCTGCGTATCATCGGCAAGGATTTCAAACTGGAACCGCAGCCTGTCGGCGGCGTGCCTACCGTGGCGGCAGTCGGTCAGGGCGGCTTGATGGATGTGGTACTGCATCCGAAATTCGCAGAGAACTCGGTGGTGTATCTGTCGTACTCCGCCGGAGACAACAAAGGCATCGGCACCGAAGTCGCACGCGGAACGCTCAAAGGCAATCAACTCGACAACGTGCAGGTGATCTTCCGCATGCAGCCCAAGCTGCGCACCGGCTATCACTTCGGCTCGCGCCTGGTGTTCGACCGCGACGGCTATCTTTACATCACGCTCGGCGACCGCGGCGAAATGGAACGCGCACAGAATCCCGGCGACCACAATGGCTCGGTGATCCGCCTGCACGACGACGGTCGCGTGCCGAAAGACAATCCGTTCGTCGGCAAGGCCGGCTGGCTGCCCGAAAAATTCACGCTGGGCAACCGCAACATGCAGGGCGCAGCGCTGCATCCGCAAAGCGGTTTGCTGTGGACGCACGAACACGGGCCGCAGGGCGGCGACGAAATCAACGTGATGCGCGCGGGAGTGAATTACGGCTGGCCGGTGATTACCTACGGCGCCAACTACGGCACCGGCACCAAAATCGGCGAAGGCACGGCGAAAGACGGCATGGCGCAACCCCTGCACCGCTGGACGCCGTCGATTGCGCCCTCGGGCATGGCGTTCTACACCGGCAACCGTTTTGCCAAATGGCGCGGCGATCTCTTCGTCGGTGCGCTGCGCGATCAAATGCTGGTGCGTCTCAAACTCGACGGCGAAAAAGTCGTGCATGAAGAGCGCCTGCTGAAAAACACCGTGGGTCGCATCCGCGACGTGCGCGCCGGGCCGGACGGGTTTATCTATGTGCTGACCGACGAAGCCAATGGTGTGCTGGCAAGAGTGGAACCCGCCGAATAACCACTACGCGCTCTTGAACCGTGTCGCCCGCGCAAACCAGATCGCGGCAAACGGCAGCACCAGCGCCAGCACCATCCCGACGATCAGCAACTCACCGAGCTGCGAATAATCCGCTGCCACTTTCACCGCGCCTTCGGGCGCGCGCACTTCGCGCGTCACGGTGAAAATCTGATTGAGATACTTAGCGCCGAGCGACGACGCCGACAGCGCCAGATTGGTAAACGACGCCATCACTGCGAAGTACGTCGCCTTGAGATTCGCCGGCGCCGAGCGCGCGATCCACGCCAGCATCGGAATCATCGCCACCTGCCCCAGGGGCGACGCCAGCGTGGTGTTCACCAGGGCGATGGTGCGCGCACCCACCGCGCCATCGGTCAATGAGGCTGTCCACTGGTGCAGGCCGTAATACATGCCCACCGTCGGCAGCGACAGCACCAGGCCCGTGATCGCCAGAAACCCCACCACGTAGGCAATCGAATGATCCGCCATGAAACGGCGAAAAATGAAAATGCCGAACAGCGTCAGCACGCTGCCGGTCAGATCCAGCACCGAAAAAAACTGTTCGTCAAAGCGCAGCTCGTCGATCATCCACCACGTCACGCCATCGCCCAGGCCCGGTACCGCGCGAAATACAAAGATGACCGCCGCCGTGCCCACCAGCGTTGTGCGCACATCGGGCGCGAGTTCGCGCGTCAGCCGCGTGATCAAAAAAACCACGATTGCCATCGATCCTCCAAACACGATCTCCTGCTTCAGCGGAATATTGCTAAAGCCCATCGCCAGCGTGAACGCCACGAACACCAGACTGCCGCCGAGTATCCACGCGTTCGGCGTGGTTTTATCTGCGTGCTCGTCCAGCGCCGCGTGAATTGCCTGCGCGCTCACGCCCGCCGCGCGCAGCCGCGCGCGTTCGCGCAGTCGCAGAACCGAGGCCAGCACCACGCCGAGCACGGAAATCACCGGTATCACCAGCGCCCACTCGTAGACGCGGGCGTAGATCACCGCCTTGGCCGCTTTCGACAAGGCCCCCGTATCCGCGAACACATAGATATTCACCAGCGCCACCAGCACGCCGCCGCCGATGATGGCGACACGCCCCAGCGTCTGCATGGTCGTGTGCATGAGTTTTTGTTGCGCGTCAGAGATCGGCTGCCCAATTTCGTCCAGCTTGGGCACCGCCTCCACCGTCATGGCGTCGGCCACCACGTCCTGAATCACATAGCCGATGGGCGACAACAGCGCCGCCAACACGAACCAGCTTTCCACCGGCATCACCGCCGCCATCGCCGCGCGGTGACCCAGCAGGCCCACCATGATCAGCAGGCTCGCCGCGATCAGGCTCGCGCCCAGATACACCAGCCAGCCCTTCCAGCGCCAGATCAAATCGACAATATGGCCGACCGGCATTTTGATGGCGTAGGGCAAGCCCACCCAAAAACCCAGCGCCGCGAGAAACTCCGCGCTAAGGCCCAGGTGATCTTTAACGAAAAAGGTACCGACGATCGCCGTCAGCCCGGAGATGCCCGCCGCCACGTACACCATCATCGGCGGCAGATACGACCAGCGCATCTCCCGCGCGAGTTCGAGCATGTTTTCGTCGAACCAGCGGCGCAGCATTTGAACAAAAGAGGCAAAAGCAATCATGGCGGCGACATCATATCAGCCGCGCCGCGCGGGTGTGACGTGAGAGGCGGTCAGTGCAACTGTGATGGCGGCGGCGGCTCACTATCGTTGCCCGGATCGATCGGGTCGACCGAACTCGCCGTGTCGATCAAATCATCTTCATCGTCGGCATCAAGCAAACCCTCGCCAACGGAAATCGCACCGCCGCGCGGCTCGTCGCCCGCGCCCGGCATGTTCAACTCCACCTGCGCCGCGCCGCTGGCATCCACCAAGGCGCCCAGATCATCCAGCGTCGGCAGTTCCTCCAGCGAGCGCAGGCTCAAGTCATCGAGAAACTGTTTGGTGGTGGCGTAAATCGCCGGGCGGCCCGGCACTTCGCGGTGACCGATCACATCGATCCAGCCACGCGCCTCCAGCGCCTTGATGATGTTCGACGACACCACCACGCCGCGAATGTCCTCGATATCGCCGCGCGTCACCGGCTGCCGATAAGCAATGATCGCCAGCGTTTCCATCACCGCGCGCGAATACTTCGGCGCTTTTTGCGGATTGAGCTTGTCGAGAAAACGCTGCAACTCCGGCTTGGCGCGAAAGCGCCAGCCCGACGCCACGTTCACCAGTTCCACGCCGCGCCCCTGCCAGTCGGCAGCCAGTTCCTGCAACAGCTTGCGCATCAATTCATTATTGGTTTGCCCGCGCGGGAACATGCGCTTCATGTCGTTTAACGACAGCGGCTCCGGGCTGGTCAGCAGCGCCGTTTCCAGCACCTGCTTGATCACAGTGATATCCAGCGCGGGGCCGCCGCCGTCATCGGCTTCCTGGCCTTCCAGCGCTTCCAGTGATTCGCCGGCGTCCAGCGTGTCCTGGGTATCTTTGACTTCTTCCGTTTCCTGCATATTGTCGTCGCTCATGCGGCCACCGTCATTTCAGCGTTTTTCAGTTTTACGTATATCGGCGCGTAGGCCTGTTCCTGCGTAATCTGCACCAGCGATTCGCGCGCCAACTCCAGAATCGCGATAAACGTCACCACCAGCACCGGCTTGCCTTCGTTCGCGGTAAACAACTGCGTGAATTCGACAAACTCCGCGTCCTGCAGGCGGCGCAGCACGCGCGTCATGTGCGCGCGCACCGACAGTTGATCGCGGGTGATCTTGTGATGCTGATGCACCTTGGCGCGGTTCAATATCGTCAGCCACGCCAGCTTCAAATCCATCGGCTCCACATCGGGCGGTATCGCGTCGTCGCGCTCGAACAACACATTCACCAGCGAATAATCGCGGCCCGCCACCGGAATTTCGCCTAGCTGCAACGCGGCCTTTTTCATTTGCTCGTATTCGAGCAGGCGCCGCACCAGCTCCGCGCGCGGATCTTCTTCCAGCGTGATGCCCGACGGGCGCGGCAGCAACATGCGCGACTTGATCTCGATCATCATCGCCGCCATCAGCAGATACTCCGCCGCCAGCTCCAACTGCTTGGTGCGCATCAGCTCGACATACTCCAGATACTGCGCCGTGAGCTTGGCCATCGGAATATCAAGCACATCGATGTTTTCCTTGCGGATCAGATACAGCAACAGATCCAGCGGCCCCTCGAACTGATCGAGAAAAATTTCCAGCGCATCCGGCGGAATATAAAGGTCATGCGGCACCTCCGTGAGCGGCTCTCCGTACACCTTGGCGATGTGATCCAGCGCCTCGATCGGCGGCACGGGCAGCGGCACGGCACTATCCATGACGGCGCTCATGAGGCCACGCTCACGAGTCGCCAGAATGAATGTAAGTAGTTGTTTTTATTCAACATTTTATGACTCTCACGCGCACATTGAGGGCGCAGACGGGATTTTACCGCATTTCCCTTCAAATCCTACAACCTATAGTGTTCTTACGAATTTCAAAACGCAATAGGTTGAATAAATGCCTGATTCAGAACAACTTTTGTATTAGGGCTCGGGGCGCGCCGATAGTTCAAGGCAGAGGCGCGGTCGGCCAAAAACGCCGGGAATGGATCGAAGGATCGACGGATCGGCTACGGCATGTTCGCTTTTTTGCGGGCAACGCCCAAAATGCACGCGCCGCGCTTCGGCCTTGCGCTCGCACTTCACGCCCACGACAG
>VFLF01000354.1 GCA_009885185.1 Nitrosomonadales bacterium
TAGGCTACGCGGATGGTAACTACCGAGCTGCTGGCGCGCGCATCGCAGTCGACGCGCGCGAGGCATACGATGCCGATCTGGTGATTAAGGTCAAGGAGTTGCAGCCGGCGGAATACGCGCTGACGCGTCCCGGCCAGATGCTTTTCTGCTACCAACATTTTGCGCCGGATCCGCCGCTGCTGGACGCGATGCTTGCACGTGGCGTCTCCTGCATCGCCTACGAAACGGTGACTGCGCCTGATGGGGCGCTGCCGCTGCTGATTCCGATGTCACAGATCGCCGGGCGACTTGCGCCGCAGTTTGGCGCATGGGCGTTGCAGATGGCCAATGGTGGCAGTGGCGTGTTGTTGGGTGGTGTGCCCGGCGTCGCACCGGCGAAGGTGGTGGTGATCGGTGGTGGCGCAGTGGGGGCTGGCGCTGCGCGCATCGCGCTGGGAATGGGGGCGGAGGTCACGCTGCTGGACCGCAGCGCATCCAGGCTTATTCAACTTGAGGAAGTGTTCGGCGCCCGGTTAAAGACCGTGGTTTCCTCGGCGCAATCGATTCCGCCGCTGGTGCGCCATGCTGATCTGGTGATCGGCGCGGTGCTGTTGCCGGGGAAACTCGCACCGAAGCTGGTTACGGTGGAAGACGTCAAGCACATGCGTCCCGGATCGGTCATCGTCGACGTTGCCATCGATCAGGGCGGTGTCTGCGAAACATCGCGGGCTACCTCGCATTCGAATCTGCTTTATGTTGAGCATGGCGTGGTGCATTGCTGCGTTCCCAATATGCCGTCAGCAGTGGCGCGTACCGCGACTCAGGCATTAACTCAGGCGACGTTGCCGTACGCGTTGGCGCTGGCTGATAAAGGCCTGCGTGGGGCGCTCACGCTGGATGCCGGACTGCGTGAAGGTTTGCAGGTGCATGCGGGCAGCGTTACGCATGCGGGCTTGGCACAGGACACGGGCCGCGCCTATGTCGATCCGTTGAGCTCAATGGCGTGACGAATTTATGTACCTGGCGGCGGCTTCGCCTTACGGGGCGAAAAAAATGTTGATGCCTGCCACATATGGAACGTGATCGCGGGCGATTCCGCGATCAGCGCTTCCCTGGCATCCAGCAGTTGCACTTGCAGTGTATGTGTCCCGCGCTCCACGCTTTCCAGCGCGAATTCGGGCGTGCGACGAATGGCACCCTGAATATTTGGATATGGATTTCCGTCCAGCAATACGCGCAGTTGGCGGCCGGCAGTCAATGCGTCGGTGTTGCGGCTTTCACGGAAACCGCAACCGTGCCGGTGTTGTCGTGCAGGGTCTCTTCGTGCCCTGGACGACTGATGACAACCTGCGGCTCCTCCGCGCTGGTCGCAGACTGCGACACCAGCATGCCGCAGAAAAACACCCCCGCGAAAGCGCAGCGGGCCGCCCATGCACGTGGCGATGTGCGGTGTGGCCTCATGGGCAATCCTGAAGCCTATCGGCGACCGATCAGCAAGCCAATCACCAGTCCGATGCCCGCGGATACGCCGATGGCAGTCCAGGGGTTTTCGTGGATATAGGCGTCTGTTGCGGTCGCGGTTGATTTTGCCTTCTCGACGACCGCGGTTTCGAGTTTTACCAATTGCGGTTTGAGATTGTTGGCTGCTTCCTGCGCGCGGTGGCGGATATCAGCGATTTTTTCGCCGGCCTGCGAGGCGGTGGCTTTGACCAGATCTTCGGTATCGGCGACCAGCAACCTGACGTCCGACACCAGTTTTTCGCTTTGGATACTCATGTCGTTCTCCTGTGATTAACGGTTTAATGTGGTTCGTGCAACGACACGTTAGCGCTGGTTGGGTTGCGCGCATTGATGTGGATCAATCGAGCCGCTTGATCTGTATCAATTTGAGCCGGTGCGGCGAGCCTATGGTTACACCGCAACGCTACGATCCGAGGTGCGCATCAAAGGTGACAGAGTGAACACGCTAGCGGAATTCTTCACGGAACTGCGCATACCCTTGCAGTTCATGACCAGTTTGGCCATCGGGCTGCTGCTCGGCCTTGAACGCCAACGCAATCCCATTGCCAAGGCGGGGCTGCGCACCTGCGCGTTGGTGGCGCTGTTCGGCACGGTATGCGGCCTGCTTGCACAAACCACTGATTCCGCGTGGATTATTGCCGCCGGGTTGCTGGTGACCGGCGCCATGATTATCGCGGCGTATGCGGGGGAATCGCTGCCCGAGGGCGAATCCGGCACGACCACCGTGATCGCTGTGTTGTTGTGTTATGGGTTCGGCGTGATGGTGTGGTACGAGCACACCCAGCTTGCGGTGGGTCTGGCGATCGCCGCTATCGTGCTGTTGCATTTCAAGACCGAATTGCATGGATTTTCCGACCGCCTCGCGCCGGGCGACGTGTCGAGCATGCTGCAATTCGCGGTACTGACGTTTATCGTGCTGCCGCTATTGCCAAACCGCGGGTATGGGCCGTATCAGGCGTTTAACCCGTATCACCTGTGGCTGATGGTGGTGCTGATCTCCGGGGTCAGCCTCACGGGTTATCTTGCGCTGAGGATTGCCGGGGCGAAGCGCAGTTTGTTGCTGCTCGGTGCGCTGGGCGGATTGGTGTCGAGTACCGCGACGACACAGGTGTTCGCTCGCCAAAGCGCCAAGCGCCCGGATATGACACTGCTGTCCGCGGCGGTGATTACCATCGCCAACCTTACCGTGTTGCTGCGTTTGGCCGTGATCGGCAGCATTGCGTCGCCCGACGCCTTGCCTCGTTTGTTGCCGGTGCTGGCGGCGGGCGTGGCAGGGGCGCTGCTGCCGGTGTACCTGCGTTCGCGATCCGTGGTTGGCGGTGGCGATGTCAGTCCGCCAGCAGTGGAAAATCCTACGCAGTTGCGGGCGGCGGTAGGCTTTGGCCTGCTCTATGCCGCGGTGCTGTTCGGCGCGGCATGGTTGTCGCAGGCGTGGGGCAGCCGCGGCCTCTATGCCATGGCGGCGGTGTCGGGGATTGCCGATGTCGATGCCATCAGCCTGTCGAGCCTGCAATTGTTGAACACGGGAAAAATTGACGCGCATACTGCGGTAATCGCCATCATCGTTGCCTATGTGTCCAGCGTGGCGTTCAAACTCGCGATTACATTCGCGGCGGGCGGCACGACTCTGGCGAAATACTGCCTGCCGGCGTTTCTTGCATCGATTGCCGGGGTGTTGCTGGGCGCCGCATTCATGGTGGGTTAACAGTGGCTGCAATTCACCCGTGACTGTAGTGACCGACACGGATTTTGCTCTCCGATAATAATGTAAGTATTTGTTCTTAAAGGAAATTATATCGTTATGGCGGGTGCGCCCGCCTGCGAACATCTGCCGATCCGTTTGCGCAGTAGTTCGCCGGCCTCGTGCAATGTCCTGACGCCGTCGGCGTGCA
>VFLF01000829.1 GCA_009885185.1 Nitrosomonadales bacterium
ATAATTTCTATTCAGAGAATTGGCTTAGATCGTTACATTTCGTTCAAGTTATTTTGGCTCGACGCCTTAGTAGCGTCGGGGCTTCAACGAAAGCGCGAAGTTTAGCACCACCAGCGCCACCAGTAACAGCGCCGCGCCGCCATTGTGCGCGACAGCCACGGCCAGTTTCAGGCCAGTCAGGATGTTGCCGATACCCAGCGAAACCTGTATTGCCAGCAACAGGGCCATGGTCACGGCAATCCCGCGCAAACCGCGTACCCGCGCCGCCCGCCACGCCAGCCACGCAAGATACAGCGTGACCACCACCGCGCCCACGCGGTGCGTCCAGTGGATTGCGGTCAGCGCGTCGTAGCTCAATTTGTCGCCCGCGGCGGTGTGACCGAGTTCGCGCAACAATTGGAAGCCGTGCTGGAAATCCATCTTCGGCATCCACTCGCCGTGGCACGTCGGCAAATCGATACAGGCCAGCGCGGCGTAGTTGGTGCTGGTCCAGCCGCCGAGCGCGATTTGCGCCACCAGCAGTAGCAACCCCAGCGCGGCCCAGGGACGCAGTGTCGTCGTGCGCGGCGGCTCCCAGCGCATCTGCCGCGCCGCCAGCCACGCCAGCAGCGCCAGCGTAGCCATGCCGCCGAGCAAATGCAGCGTGACGATCACCGGCTTTAGCAGCATCGTCACCGTCCACATGCCCAGCGCCGCCTGAAAACACACCAGCCCCAACAAAGCCGTGGCCAGCCACGGTGATTGCGCGAGCTGTTTTCGTTGCACCCACGCCATCACTGCAATCGCGAGGATCAACAAGCCCAGCGCGCCCGCGAGATAACGATGAAACATTTCGTTCCACGCTTTCTGGATCGACACCGGCCCATGCACACCGCCCTGTTCGGCCACGGCCTTGGCAATATCGTGCGCGGCGCGCGTGGGCGTGATCTGCCCATAGCAGCCGGGCCAATCGGGGCAGCCGAGACCCGCGTCGGTCAGACGCACAAAAGCGCCCACCACCACGACCACCAAGGTGAACACGAGCGTGAATAAAATAGTTTTTTTAAACAATTACTTACCTATCCACTACCCAATACGGGAGATGCGCAGCAGACGCGAGAGGTCTTTTTTCATGCGGCTCGGGTCGGCATCTTTCGGATAACGCAACACCACATTTCCCAGCGGATCGACCAGATAAATGTGGTCGCGCTGCGCGTCGGCGTGCGGGAGCAACTTGAGCACCGCGTGATCCTGCGCGGAAGCCACCCACGTGCCTTCGTATTCCTTCAGCACGGACGCAGCAACACCGTGTGCGTCGTTCACCAAC
Source organism: Nitrosomonadales bacterium (assembly GCA_009885185.1). The sequence continues at coordinate 1,307 of VFLF01000829.1, forward strand.
CACACGCGCTCGATGCGCTCCGGATACTTGCCTTGCGTCAAACGCACCTGGCGCATCTTCCAAAGTTTTTTCTGGCAATAGTCGTCGCACGCGCCGGAATCCACGGTGACAAAAATCCAGCGCCCGCGCACCTGCGCGAAATCAAAGGGCTTGCCGGTGCCCTTTTGTGCCAGTGGTGCCAGCGGCGCCAGTGGCGCCACCGCGCCCGCGGGCAGCGTCACGCCTTCGACCAGCTCGCCGTAGTTAATGCGGCCCGACGGCTGCCAAAAATAATAAAGCGTGAACGAGCCGATAAACGGCGCGAGGCACACCGCCGCCACCAGCAGCATGGTGCGCCGGCTCTTGCGCGATCTAATCGTTTCTTCGTCGGACATTGAGAACCAGATAAGTAATGAGTATGGCTGCCGCCAATGCAAACCACTGCACCGCATACGCAAGATGGGTGTTGCGCTTCAAATCCACCGGCGGCCAGTCGCGAATCAAGCCGTCGTCGGGCGCGCCGGCCAGCTCGGTCTGCTGAATGATAATCGGCTGCACATTCAGTTTGCTTGCCTGCCGGAAGCGTTCCAGCACTATATTTTGCCAGACGTTGCCTTCAGCGACTTTGCTCGACAGCTCCAGAAAACGTTCGCTGGGCGGCACGGCGGTGCCGCGCACAACGACATCACCTTCCGCGGTTTTGACCGGTGACACGCGGTTGCGTTCGGCACCCGCGGCGATCCACCCGCGATTGACCAACACGTATTTTTCCGTCCCGGCGATGCGCAGCGGCATATAAACGTGATACCCCGGCTGATGTTTGTAGTGCCGGTTGTCGAGATACACCACGTGCCGCGGCTCGAAGCGGCCGCGCGCCTCCACGCGCCGCAACAGCACCTCCTCCGTCTTCAATTCGCCCGCACCCATCGCCAGCGGCGGTTGTTTGGCGAGTTCATCGATGCGGCCTTGCAGCGCCTGCTTGGTATCGGCGCGGCCCAGTTGCCAGAATCCCAGCGCGATGGTGAGCGCCACGCCGGCGGCGGTGGCGAGCGTTGCCCATAAAGCGGGATTGAAGTCGAGACTGGCGAGCCTCAATGGCATTCCTGACGAACCTGGATTACACTGCGCCGATGAAATATATCGTGATCCTTTTTCTGGTGTTCATCCTCTACAGCCTCGGCTCGGCCGCTTATTTCATGCTGAAGGACAACGGCTCCAGCGAGCGCATGGTGCGCGCGCTGACCGTGCGCGTAGCGCTCTCGGTGACGTTGTTTCTGCTGTTGATGGCGGGGATACATTTCGGCTTTATCACCGGCAAGCTTTAAGACTGTTTCACAGTAAAAAAGCCGCACCCGTGGGTGCGGCTTTTTTTGGGCTTCGCCAGCGCAGGTTAGAGTATATACACCAGCACAAAGAGCAGTACCCACACCACGTCCACGAAGTGCCAATACCACGCCACGCCTTCAAAGCCGAAGTGGTTTTCAGGGGTGAAGTGTCCGGCCACGCTGCGAAACAAAATCACCCACAGCATGATGGTACCCACGGTCACGTGAAAGCCGTGAAAGCCGGTCAGCATGTAGAACGTCGAGCCGTAGGCGCCACTGGTCAGTTTAAGGTTCATCTCGGAATAGGCGTGCATGTATTCGTACACCTGGAAGCCGAGGAACACCATGCCCAGCGCAATCGTCGCGGCCAGACCCCAGATCAGTTGCGCGCGGTTTTTCTTCAGCAGGCCCCAGTGCGCGATGGTGATGGTGATGCCGGAAGTCAGCAGCAATGCGGTGTTGATCGCGGGGATGCCCCACGCGCCCATCGGCGTGAAGTCACCAGGCTTGAAGTGCGGGCCGGCGGTGGGCCAGTCACCCTTGAAGCCGGACCATAGCAGTTGCTGGTGTTCAAGGGTGCCGAGATCGGGCACCGAATACAGCCGCATGTAACCCAGCGCGCCGAAGAACGCCGCGAAGAACATCACTTCAGAAAAAATAAACCAGCTCATGCCCCAGCGGAAGGACATGCCCACCTGCTTGTTATACATGCCGCTTTCGGATTCATGCGCGACAGTGCTGAACCAGCCGGCGAACATCACAAACAACACCAGAAAGCCCGCCAGCAGCAACAGGTTGCCGCCGGTCATGTTATTCATCGAGAACGCCGCGCCAAAACCCAGCAATCCCATGGCCACCGACGCCGTGATCGGCCAATGCGATAGTCCCGGCACATAGTAGTTGTCGGCATTCTGTTGCGTGCTCATTTGCTTCTCCTCAAAATTTCACTCATCGCTAACTTACTCTCTCACGGTCTCACTATCCCACTATCTCAGCACCAGGCGCACCACCGAAATCACGGTGAAGACAAACAGCGCGCCGGCGATAACCCCCGTGATCACCACCTGCAGGGGCGTCACATTCAACTGCTGGTGCGTATCCTGTTTGCGTATGCCGACAAATGCGGACAGCACTATTTTGATCGCCTGCAACAACGAAGCCGTTTTTGCCCCTGCCGGCGATTCTCCCGCCATCACTTACCCTGCCGGTCCCGCCGCCGGGACCGACACTTTTTTGTTCGCGCCCGGCACTTCAAAAAACGTGTACGACAGTGTCACGGTATTCACGCTGGCCGGCATGGCCGGGTCAATCACGAACTGTACCGGCATTTGCCGCGTTTCACCCGCCGCCAGCACCTGCTGTTTGAAGCAAAAACATTCGAGCTTTTTCACGAACGCCGCGCTGTGCTTGGGGCCATAGCTTGGGATCGCTTGTCCTACGAGAGCGCTGTCGCCGGTGTTTTTGACTTCATAGGAAATTTGCACCATTTCACCCGGATGCACGCGCACGCTCTTTTGCACCGCGGTGAACTGCCATGCCGGCATGCCGTGCGCGTTGGCATCAAACTCCAGCGTCACCCAGCGGGATTTATCGATCTGCGTATTGGAGACTTCGTTGCGCGAGGCATTGGGCTGCAACAGATTGTTGATGCCGGTGATTTCGCAGAATTTCTTGTAATACGGCACCATGGCGTAGCCAAATCCGAACATCAGCAGCGCGAACAGACTTAACCGCACGCACATGCGCCGGTTAATCATCAGGCGTCTGGTTTGCCCCTGCGTCATTTCGCCAGCCAGTAGTATTTCGCGATCAAGTAAAAGAAGATGGACGCCACGATCAGCCACAACGCTGTCGCGGTGAGGCGGATGTTGCGCTTGATCTGTTGCTGGCGCGCGGCTTCATCGGGGGATTCATTCATGCGCTACTTCAACGGCGGAGGCGTGGTGAAGCTGTGGTACGGCGCCGGAGACGGCAGATGCGTCCATTCCAGGCTATCGGCGCCTTCCCATTGCTTTTGTTCCGCTTTTTCGCCACTGGTGATGCACTTGATGACGATATAGAGGAACAGCAGTTGCGAGAGGCCGAAGCCAAACGCGCCTATCGACGAAATCGCATTGAACTCGGTAAATTGCACCGCGTAATCCGGAATGCGGCGCGGCATGCCCGCGAGTCCGAGGAAGTGCTGCACAAAGAAGGTGACGTTAAAGAAGATCAGCGACAGCCAGAAATGCCACTTGCCCAGCGTCTCGTTGTACATGCGCCCGGTCCACTTCGGCAGCCAGAAATAAATGCCCGCGAACGCCGAGAACAGCGCACCGGCGACCATCACGTAATGGAAATGCGCCACCACGTAGTAGGTATCGTGCAATTGCACGTCCACCGGCACGATGGACAGCACCAACCCGGTAAAGCCGCCGAGCGTAAACAGGAACAGAAAACCCAGTGCGAACAGCATTGGCGTTTCAAACGTGAGAGAGCCTTTCCACATCGTCGCCACCCAGTTGAACACTTTCACGCCCGTCGGAATCGCAATCAGCGTGGTGGCATACATGAAGAACAGTTGCGCTTCGACCGGCATGCCGACCGTGTACATGTGGTGCGCCCACACCATGAAGGACAGGATCGCGATCGACGCCGTGGCGTAGACCATCGAGGCATAACCGAACAAGGGCTTGCGCGAGAACGCCGGGATCACCTGCGAAATCACGCCAAACGCGGGAATCGCGATGATGTACACCTCGGGGTGGCCGAAGAACCAGAAGATGTGCTGATACAGCACCGGGTCACCGCCGCCCGCCGCGTTAAAGAAGTTGGTGCCGAAGTGACGATCCGTCAGCGTCATGGTCACCGCGCCCGCCAGCACCGGCATCGACGCCACCAGCAGGTAAGCGGTGATCAGCCACGTCCAGCAGAAGAGCGGCATTTTCATCAGC
>VFLF01000085.1 GCA_009885185.1 Nitrosomonadales bacterium
ATTCCGTACAAAGGCGGCGGTGCGGTGCTGCCCGATCTGATCGCGGGGCGCGTGTCGATGTTTTTCGGCTCCATCGCCACCTTAAAGCCGCACGTCGATAGCGGGCGTCTGCGCGCGGTGGGCATGAGCACCGCGCAACGCGCCGCCGCCATGCCCGACGTACCGACGTTTATCGAATCGGGCCTCGCGGGCTATGAAGTCAACGGCTGGTACGGCGTGTTCACCACCGCCAAAACGCCGCGCCCCATTGTCGAACGCTTAAACAACACCCTGCGCCAGATACTCACCGACGCCGACACCCGCGCACAGTTTCTCAAAAACGGCCTCGACCCCACCCCCACCAGCGCCGATGAATTCAGCAAGCTGCTGCGAACTGAAATCGTAAAATGGGCCGGCGTAGTCAAAGCCGCCAACATCAAACCGGAGTAACGGCCCAGCGCCTTTTTTCCTCCTTCAAAGTTCAAGTCACTATGCCGAGCACCCACACCTCTCGCCCGCTGGTCCGACTACTCCCCACATCCATGCGAGAGCGCATACGCCACACCCTCCGCTGCCGTTCCCGCGCAGGCGGGAACCCATAACACAGTGCCATAGGGCACAATGCATGGATTCCCGCCTGCGCGGGAATGACGGTGAGTGTGAATGGTCTTGCTTCGCATCCCTCACCTCTCACGTTCAACACGCATATCTGTTGTCTTTTCAAACACAATCTCATGTCTCTCAAATCCCTCTGCAAAACCCCCATCAACCTCGGCAACGGTAAAACCGGCCACTGCTACTCTCTCGCGGCACTCGAAAAGCAAGGCATCGGCAACATCTCCCGCCTGCCGGTGTCGCTGCGCATCGTGCTTGAATCATTACTGCGTAACAGCGGCGGCACGCTGGTCACCGAAGAACAGGTGCGCGAACTCGCAGGCTGGCAGCCCAACGCGCCGCGCACAACGGAGATTCCGTTCATCGTCGGGCGCGTGGTGCTGAACTGCATGGCGGGCATACCACTGTTGGGCGATTTGACCGCGATACGCGGCGAGGTCAACCGGCGCGGGCTGCCGATGTCGCTGGCGGAACCCAAGGTGCCGGTGGACATGGTGCTGGATCACACGCTGACGGTGGATTACCACGGCACGCCGGACGCGATGCAAAAAAACAATGCGCTCGATATCCAGCGCAACGCCGAGCGTTTTCGTTTTGTGAAATGGGCGATGCAGGCGTACAAGGGCATCCGTTTGATTCCGCCCGGCGGCGGCATATTGCACCAGGTCAATCTCGAATATCTCGCGCCCGGCGTGCTGGAACGCGACCGCGCGTATTTCCCCGATTCACTCGTCGGCACCGATTCGCACACTGGCATGATCGCCGGACTTGGTTGTGTCGGCTGGGGGGTGGGCGGCATCGAAGCTGAAGCCGCTACGCTGGGGCAGCCGGTCTACCTGCTCACGCCTGATGTCGTCGGCGTGCATGTCGTGGGCGCGCTCAAGCCCGGCGTCACCGCCACCGACATGGTGCTGCACGTCACCGAAATGCTGCGCGGGCACAAGGTGGTCGGCAAGTTCGTGGAATTTTTCGGCCCCGGCATCGCCAACCTCACGGTGCCGGATCGCGCCACGGTGTCGAACATGTCACCCGAGTACGGCGCGACCATCGGCTATTTTCCGGTGGATGAACAAACGCTGCGTTATCTGCGCGCCACGGGCCGCGATGAAGCCCAAGTCGCCGCCACCGAAGCGTACTACCGCATGCAGGGCATTTTCGGTGCGGCCGAACCCGGCGAAGTGGATTTTTCACAGGTGTTGACGCTCGATCTTGCCAGCATCGTGCCCAACGTGGCCGGGCCCAAGCGCCCGCAGGATCGCGTGCCGCTGGCGGAATTGAAATCGCGCTTCGATGCGCTGCTCACGGCGCCGATTGCCGATGGCGGCTACGCAAAAAAATCCGTGCATAAAAGCACCGGCCCGCGCGACGGCGATGTGGTCATCGCCGCCATCGCCTCCTGCACCAACACCTCCAACCCCGGCGTGATGCTCGCCGCCGGACTGCTGGCGAAAAAAGCCGTGGCGCGCGGTGTGAAATCACAGCCGTGGGTGAAAACCTCGCTCACGCCCGGCTCGGTGGCAGTAAGCAAATATCTCGATGCGGCAGGCCTGCAACCGTATCTCGATCAGCTCGGCTTTAACATCGCGGGCTACAGTTGCGCCACCTGTTTCGGCGGCACCGGCCCGATAGACACCACGCTGGAAAAAGCCATCATCGACAACGATGCCGTCACCGTGGCCGTGGTGTCCGGCAACCGCAATTTCGAGGCGCGCATCCACCCGGCAGTGCGCGCGGCGTTTCTGATGAGCCCGCCGCTGATCGTGGCCTTTGCCATCGCGGGCCGCGTGGATATTGATATTAACAGCGAGCCGCTGGGCACGGGCAGCGACGGCCAACCCGTTTACCTGAAAGACCTCTGGCCCACGGCGGACGAGATCGCCGCCCATATGGCCACCGCGATGAACCCGCAACACTATCGCGAGGTGTACGGCATGACGGCGGATCAGATGAATCCGCTATGGCACACCATCACGCAAGCCGGCGGAGAACTGTTTGCATGGAGCAATGACTCCACCTACATCAAAGAGCCGCCGTGGCTGTCGGACGCCGCGCTCACGCAATCAAGCCTCATCGATTATCGCGGCGCGCGCGCACTGGCGCTGCTCGGCAACAGCATCACCACCGATCACATCAGCCCCATCGGCAGCATCAAGGCATCACTGCCCGCCGGCGAGTATCTGCAACAACACGGTGTTGCCGTAGGCGACTTCAACAACTACGGCTCGCGCCGCATGAACCACGAAATCATGGTACGCGGCACCTTCGCCAACATCTGCCTGCGTAACATCATGACGCCCGGCGTCGAAGGCGGCGTCACCATGCATCAACCCAGCGGCGAACAACTGAGCATCTACGACGCCGCGATGCGTTATGCAACTGAGGCCGCTGAGAAAACCCCGCTGATCGTCATCGCCGGTGAAGAATACGGCACCGGCAGCGCCCGCGACTGGGCAGCCAAAGGCACGCGGCTACTCGGCGTGCGCGTGGTCATCGCCAACAGCTTTGAGCGCATCCACCGCAGCAACCTCGTGGGCATGGGCGTCGTGCCATGCCAGTTGCCGGCGAGCGTGACGGTTACCACGCTGGGATTGAACGGTACGGAATCATTTGACGTGCTGGGGTTGACCGGCTCGGCCAAACCGCGTCAGCCGATCACGCTGGTCATCCACCACGCCGATGGCCGCACGCAAAACGTCACCCTCACGCTGCGACTGGATACGCAAGCCGAAATTGAATACGTGAAGCGCGGCGGGATACTGCCGTTTGTGCTGGCGGGGATGGCGGCGTAGCGATAGATTTTTGGATGTTCGTAACGTTGTGGAACAGGATGCGATCTTGTTCCACAATCGTCCCTTTCAGGCGAGCAATCCGTTAATTTCCTGTTTCGCGTCGGCGAGTGTGTCGGGAAGCCGGTTCAAGCCGTCTCTGAGTTTTTTGCGCCAGCCCGCGCCACGCCGGTTAATGCTTTCCACGGCCAGTTCAATATCGCCCGGCCTGTCCTGCAGCAACACCTCGATCATCTCGCCCGCCTGCTGGCGATCCTTGCCCGCCTTGGTTTGCATGGCTATCGAGCGATCCACGCTAACGATCAGCTTGTGCAGCGCGAATCGCGCCGGCTCTGGCACCTTCACCATCGTCGCGCCGCCGTTGATCACCGGCACGTCAACCGGCGACTCCAGCAGATAATCCAGAAATTCCAGCGGCTGTGCCGATGCCTTGAGCCGTGGTATGCGTACCGGCGCGCCGGTGCGCTTGCCGCGCGCGGGTGTCAGCAAATCCACGCGCAGCGTCTTGCCGCGCACCTTGAACGAGGTCTCCGCGCGGCGCGCATCAAGGCCTGGCACCGGCAGAAAACCCATGTTCAGGCTTTCCAGCGTAGCAGGCAGATCGGCCTCGACTGGCGCTATCGCTACTTCCAGCACCCGGCTGGCGAGGATATCGATGTCTTCCGTGCGCAGCCCCGATTGCCAGTGTACGCCCAGCACATTGCCGAGAGCGATAAATGCATGCGTGCCGACCAGCACCCCGCCGAGGCGGAACACGCCGGCGCTGCCCAAACCGGAAATCACCTTGGCCGATACCGTATCGGTCAGCATCGCGCCACCCTGTCGCAGCATCGCGCACAGGCGCGCCATCGAGGACTCCACCGCTTCCACGGCAGCCCGGTCTTTTTGATAAGCCTCGATCACTGCGCGCGTCGCGGGCGTATCCGCGCCGACCGAGTATTCACGCTGGCCTGCCGGCGCCGCGCTGGTTTTAAAATACCAGTAATCCGCGCCGGAAATGCGTTTGGTTACGAAGCCGCCTTTCAAACTCGAAAACGAGCGCGCCGCCTCGTACGCCGCGAGGCGTTCCGACAGTTCGGCGTATAGCGTCTGGATTTCCTGGGGTTGCCTGAGCATGCGGCGGATTATACCTAATATCTAATTAAATAAGGTATAAAATAGTATAACTATTTGTTTTTTC
>VFLF01000863.1 GCA_009885185.1 Nitrosomonadales bacterium
GATGCCCGATCAAGCCGCCCGCGCCGGGACGGTTGTCCACGATGAACTGCTGACCCAGCAACTCGCCGAGCTTGATGGTCACCAGTCTTGCGTAGAAGTCGTCACCTGACCCCGCGCCGCCGGCGACGATGACGCGCACGGGTTTGCCGGGGTAGGCCTGTCCTGAGCTTGTCGAAGTGGGTTGTGCGCCGGCGTGATGCGCCGACAGGGCCGCTAACAACAGTGTCAGCGCGGCGTAGCGGTAGTTTGGCATTATGGGTTGCCTACAAAAATAGGTAGTTAAGTTTCATTAAACTTTTCCGTGGGAATCAACTCGCATGCCACGTTATTCGGCAAAGCATAAGAAAGAAACCCTGTCATTCCCGCGCAGGCGGGAATCCATGGGGAGTGCCCGTACCGGTACTCTATGGCAATGTGATATGGATTCCCGCCTGCGCGGGAACGACAGTGGTGGTTTGTTATTCACACGAAACGTTTATGATAAAAAGATAATAAAAACAAATACTTACGATTAATCGACGCGCGCGCCCGCAAACTTCACCACCTTCGCCCACTTGGCGATTTCATCCCGCAAATAGGTGCTGAATTCCTGCGGCGTGCTGCCGATCACCATGGTGGCGTCGCGCGCGAGTCGTGATTTCAAGTCCGGCGTTTGCACGATTTTTGCCAACTCGCGGTTCAGGCGGTTCACGATGTCCTGCGGCGTGTTGGCGGGCGCGCTGATGCCGTACCACTGCGAGGCTTCGTAACCGGATACGCCGGATTCCGCCACGGTCGGCAATTCGGGCACCGCATCGAAGCGCTGCGTACTGCATATCGCCAGCGCGATGAGCTTGCCGCTTTTGGTATGCGGCAGTACCGCGGAGGCGGGCGGAATCACCACCGACGACTCGCCGCTCAGCACCGCGATCATCGACGGCCCGGTGCCCTTGTACGGCACGTGCAGCAGATCGACCTGCGCCATGGTCTTGAACAACTCGGTGGCCATGTGCGCGGTGGAGCCGGAGCCACCCGACGCGTAATTGATCTGGCTGGGACGCGCCTTTGCCAGCGAAATCAACTGCTTGATCGAGCGCACCGGCAGCGAAGGGTGTACGGCAACGATATTCGGCGCCGTCCCCAGCAGCGAGATCGCCGACAGTTCCTTCACCGGATCGATGGATTTGCCTTGATACAGGCTGACATTCATGACGGTGTTGGCGGAGGTGAGAACAATGGTGTAGCCGTCGGGCGGCGTGCGCGCCGCCATCTCGGTGCCGATGGTGCCGCCTGCGCCGCCGCGGTTGTCGACAATCACCTGCTGGCCCAGTGACTCGCCAAGCCTGGGCGCGACGAGGCGGGCCACGATGTCAGTGCTGCCGCCGGGCACGAACGGCACGATGAGACGTATCGGTTTGACGGGGTACGTTTGCGTCTGTGCGACCGCATGACAATGAAAAGCCGCCGCCAGCATCACCGCAATCCGTGTTGCGACTGGTATTCCGCTCATCGATTTCCTCCGTGGTTCAGCAGGGGTGGTACCGAGAATTCAGACCGTAACACAGCGCATTCGAGCATGCTAGACTGCATGCGCCCGAATTGAATTTCAGCATGAAGGAGGCTGGCAATGACCACGACAAACCCGCAAAAATCCACGGTCACCGTGTATGAGCCGATCGCCGCCGAAGGCGTCACGCAGGACAGGCTTGCGCCGCGCATGGAAACACTGGATGGAAAATTGATCGGACTGCTCGACAACACCAAGGATCTCGTCGATGTGCTGCTCGATGAAGTAAGGGTGTTGCTGGCGAAGGATTTTCCCAACGCGAGATTCAAATACTTTCGCAAAGAGTCGGTGAGCGGCGCGCCGCCTGGCCTGATGGAACAGGTCGCCGCGTGCAACGCGGTGATCACCGCCGTCGGCGATTGAGGCTCATGTTCGTCGTGGAGTGTCCGCGACAGCATGGAACTGGAAAGAAAAGGCGTGCCCACGGCCACCTTTATCACCGATGCGTTCGCGACCTACGCGCGCGGGCTTGCGCGCATGCAAAAAATGGAAGCGCTGCCCGAGGTGGTGATACCGCATCCGATCGCCGCGCGCCCCACCGATGAACTGCGCGAAAAAGTGCGCAAGGTACATGCCGAGGTGAAAGCGGCGCTGTTGATTCAGGCTTGATGCGTATGTCCGCCATACCCAAGCCGCGACCCGCCAAGCCGTTTGAAGTCGAAGATACGCTGGAACACATCTTCGATTTTTTTGACGACTGCTATGACAA
>VFLF01000299.1 GCA_009885185.1 Nitrosomonadales bacterium
CAGCGTGACATCGGGGTACTCGGCTTGCAGCTTGCGGTGTTCCTCGGCGAACATGCCGCACACCAGGCGATACACCGGCTCCTTGTGTACGCAAGTGACGATTTTTTTCTTGCGGGTGCGGGCGATCTCGAAGGCCTCGCGCGCGACACGGTTTGCGCCCTTGCGCGTGACCACGCGCATGCCGATCGAGATGTCATCGTTGGGCCTGAATTCGCCCGCGCCTGCGACCACCAGACTCGACGACATCATGCCCTCGGTGGTTTCGCGCAGGAACACGATATCCACGTCCTTGTGGATCGACGGAAGATTGGGATACGACTTCACCGGCTTGATGTTGGCGAAGAGCTCGAATTTTTTACGCAGCGCGGGCATCACCCACGTCGGATCGTTGCGCGGATAGGCGTTGTGGCCGATCGGGCCGCAGATCCAGCCGTCGCAGGATTTCAGCGTTTCGAGCGTGATCTTCGGCGACGCATCGCCGTGCAGTTCGTGACCGCGCTTGCCGATGGGCAGATCGATCCACTCCGCCTGCATGCCGGTAATCGCGGCGGCAGCCTTCATGCATTTCACTGCTTCCGGAACTACTTCGAGGCCGATGTCATCGCCCAGCAATACGCCGATTTTCAGCACTGCGTTCTCCTTGTCGCGTTACACGCGCGGTTAAATTTGAGGTATCCGACTACCGGTGAAGGTCAACCACCACCATTGTCATTCCCGCGAAGGCGGGAATCCATAAGGCGATGCCAGTGGCACGTGCGTTATGGGTTCCCGCTTTCGCGGGAACGACAGGGAGGCTGTTGCGCGCTTACGGCATAGCAGACACAAATCACCAAAGGCCCGAATCATTTCACGATACCCGCCTTACCGCAATCCCCGACTTCATGCACAATGCACACTATGGACAATTACAAACTCGCCTGCATACAGGCCAACACCGGCAACGACCTGGCGGCGAATCTTGCCGCTGTGACAACGATGGTGCGCGAAGCCGCCACCAACGGCGCGACCTTCGTGCTCACCCCCGAATACACCCTGATGATGGACGGCAGTGGCCGCGTGATGCGCGACAACGCCTTGCCGGCCGATGGCGGCGAACCGCTTTTGCAACTGCGCGCCCTGGCGAAAGAATTGAACGTTTGGCTGTTGATCGGCTCACTCACGCTGCGTACGGACGAAGAACGCATCGCCAATCGTTCGTTTCTGATAGCTGCGAGCGGCGAAGTCGTTGCCGCCTACGACAAAATCCACATGTTTGATTGCACGCTGCCCGACGGCAAGGTGATCCGCGAATCATCGGCGTACCGCCCCGGCGACAAGGCGGTTGTGGTGGAAACACCATGGGGCAAACTCGGCATGACCATCTGCTACGACCTGAGATTCCCCACGCTGTTTCGTGCGCTGGCGCATGCCGGCGCGCAAATCATTACCGTGCCGTCATCCTTCCAGCGCCAGACCGGCAAGGCGCACTGGCATCCACTGTTGCAGGCGCGCGCCATAGAGAATGGCTGCTACATAGTCGCGCCGGCAATGTGCGGCGAGCATGCGGGCAACCGGCAAAC
>VFLF01000921.1 GCA_009885185.1 Nitrosomonadales bacterium
TAGAACTGGGGGTACGCTAAATCCTCAATCCTCAATCCCGCTGTCAAGGAATTGCCACGCTTTGCAGCAGCCTTGCCGCGACATCGGTGCTGCCGGATGCGGTGTCGCGCGCCGTACCGGATGCACTCAGGCGATGGCCGACCACACCGGGTAACACGGCCTGCACGTCTTCGGGCACCACGTGTTTGCGCGCATCCAGTAGCGCCCAGGCGCGGGCGGCTTGCGTCAATGCGAGCGCTGCGCGTGGTGATAACCCGCTGGCGTAATCCGGGCTTAGCCTTGTGTGACCGACCAGCGCCTGCACGTAATCGAGCAAGGCATCCGATATATGCAATTGCTGCGCGTCCCGCTGCAGGGCGAGCAATTCGCCGGGTTGCATGCACGGCGTCATTTTTTCCAGCAGATCGCGGCGATTTTCGCCGCGCAGCAGGGCGCGCTCGGCGTTGGCGTCGGGATAACCGAGTTCGATGCGCATCAGAAAACGGTCGAGCTGGGATTCGGGCAGTGGAAAGGTGCCGATCTGGTGCGACGGGTTCTGTGTGGCGATGACGAAGAAAGGATCAGGCAGTTTGCGTGTTTCGCCTTCGATCGTGACCTGATGTTCTTCCATGGCCTCGAGCAGGGCGCTTTGCGCCTTGGGCGTGGCGCGATTGATTTCATCGGCGAGCACTACCTGCGAAAAAATCGGCCCCGGATGAAATACAAAGCGTGAGGTGTCGCTGCTGTACACGGCGACACCCAGCACGTCCGCCGGCAGCAGATCGCTGGTGAACTGGATGCGATGAAAATTCAAACCCAGTGAAGCCGCCAGCGCGTGCGCCAGCGTGGTCTTGCCCACGCCCGGTACATCTTCAATCAGCAAATGACCGCGCGCGATCAGGCACGCCAGTGCCAGACGGATCTGTTTTTCCTTGCCCAGAATGATGCTGCTGACCTGCTGCGTGACTTGTTCTAGCCTTGTCATAAATAACTCAATAAAAACATATAGTTATGTGTAATTCATCGAAGCGGCTGCGTGCGGGTATTATACGTGCCTTGATTGATCTGACGACCGTGGAGTTTCACCGTGACCACCGCATTTATCACGCATGGCGACTGCCTGCTGCACGACATGGGCGCACATCACCCCGAATGTCCCGCGCGGCTGTCGGCAATACAAGATCAGTTGATCGCCTCCGGGCTTATCAACCATGTGCGGCAAAGCGAAGCGCCCAAGGCCACGCGCGAACAGCTCGAGCGTGTGCATGAGGCGGGCTATCTGGATGCCATTGAAGAAGCCTCGCCGACCACGGGCATGGTGCATCTGGATCCCGATACCGCAATGAACCCGCACACGCTGGATGCGGCTTTGCGCGCGGCGGGCGCGGGCGTGCTGGCCACGGATGAGGTGGTCAGCGGCAGAGCGGAAAACGCCTTTTGCGCGGTGCGTCCGCCGGGGCATCACGCCGAACGCGCACGCGCGATGGGCTTTTGCGTCATCAACAGCGTGGCGGTGGCCACCGCGCATGCGCTCGATCATCACGGGCTGGAGCGCGTGGCGATCATTGATTTTGACGTGCATCACGGCAACGGTACGGAAGAAATCTTTCGTGACGACGAACGGGTGCTGATGGTGTCCACCTTCCAGCATCCGTTTTATCCGTACAGCGGCACCGAAGGGCGATCCGAACGCATGGTCAATATTCCGCTCGCCGCGCGCAGCGGCGGCAAGGAATTCCGCGCTGCGGTTGAAACCTACTGGCTACCGGCGCTGGAAGCGTTCAAGCCGCAAATGCTGTTCATCTCGGCGGGCTTTGATGCGCATCGCGAAGACGATCTGGCGATGCTGCAGTTCGTCGAGGCGGACTATGCGTGGGTGACGGAAAAACTGATGGCGGTGGCGGCCAAACACGCCGACGGGCGCATCGTCTCGCTGCTCGAAGGCGGCTACTCGTTAAGCGCGCTGGGGCGCAGCGCGGTGGTACATGTGAAGGCGCTGGCGGGGTTGTGAAGCGCGCTAAACAATCACCGCCGCCACCACATTACGTCCTTCCGCCATCAAAATATTAAACGTGCGGCAGGCGGCGGGCGTGTCCATCGATTCCACGCCGATTTGTGCGCGCGCGAACTCGCGCAGTGCCGCCGTGGCCGGAAATCGATGCGTGGCGCCGGTGCCCAGCAGGAGGATGTCCGGTTTCAGCGCCAGCAGGAAATTCAGCGCCTCGGGACTCAGGGTGTCGAGGCTGGCGACGCTCCAGGTGTCGTGAATGACGTCCGGCGTGACCACGATGGAGCGCTCATAGCGCTGTTTGTTCACTTCGACATAGCCGCCACCGTATCCGGTGAACTGCTTTTGATCCCCGATTTTCGCCAGATGGAGTTTCATGGAAGTTTCATAAGTTTTTGATTTGCTTGATGTTCCTTGCTCGGCTAAAATTATACGCTCACTTACTCAGACACCGCTAAATCAGAAGCCCGCTCATGGAAGAGTTTCCCCGCATTAAACGGCTGCCGCCGTATGTGTTTAACGTCACCGGTGAATTGAAACTCGCGGCGCGGCGGCGCGGCGAAGATGTCATCGATTTCAGTATGGGCAACCCCGATGGCCCCACGCCACGGCACATCGTCGATAAGCTGATCGAAACCATCCAGCGCCCCGACACGCACGGCTATTCGGTGTCCAAGGGCATTCATCGCCTGCGCAAAGCCATCTGCAACTGGTATCAGACGCGCTACAAGGTCGAGCTCGATCCGGATTCCGAGGCGATTGTGACGATTGGTTCCAAAGAGGGCATCGCGCACCTCGCGCTGGCGACGCTGGAGCGAGGCGACGTGGTGCTGGTGCCCAACCCGAGTTATCCGATCCACATCTACGGCCCGGTGATCGCTGGCGCGGATATCCGCCATGTGCCGATGCAATCGGACATTGATTTTTTCGACGCACTGGAAAAAGCCATCCGCGACGGCTACCCCAAGCCGAAGATGCTGATCGTGAATTTCCCCAGCAACCCGACCGCGCAATGCGTGGATCTGGCGTTTTTCGAGCGCCTGATCGCGATTGCGCGTGAACACAACATCTACGTGGTGCATGATCTGGCCTACGCCGACATCGTGTTCGACGACTACAAGGCGCCGTCGATACTCGAAGTGCCGGGCGCGAAAGAAGTGGCGGTTGAATTTTTCACCATGTCCAAAAGCTACAACATGGCCGGCTGGCGCGTGGGCTACATGGTCGGCAACCGCGATCTGGTCAACGCGCTGGGGCGCATGAAGAGTTATCATGACTACGGCACGTTTACGCCGATCCAGGTGGCGTCGATCATCGCGCTCGAAGGCCCGCAGGATTGCGTGGAAGAAGTGCGCCAGACCTATCAAAACCGCCGCGACGTGCTGTGCGCGGGCCTGCACGCGGCGGGCTGGAATGTGGATATCCCCAAGGCGACCATGTACGTATGGGCGCAGATACCGGAGGCCTACAAAAAAATGGGGTCGCTGGAATTCTCCAAAAAATTGCTGGCGGAAGCCAAGATCGCCGTCGCGCCGGGCACCGGGTTTGGCCATTACGGTGATAACCATGTGCGCTTTGCGATGATAGAGAACGAAGCGCGGACGAGACAAGCTGTGCGAGGTATCAAAGAGATGTTCCGCAAGGACGGTTTGCTATGAAACCCATCAATGTCGGTCTGCTCGGCATCGGCACCGTCGGCGGCGGCACGTTTACCGTGCTTGACCGTAACCGCGAAGAAATCTCGCGTCGCGCGGGGCGGGCGATTGCCATTACCGTGGTGGCGGACAAGGACATGACGCGCGCCAACAGCGTGGTGAATGGCCGCGCGAAAGTGATCGACGACGCGCTGAAAGTGGTGAACGATCCGGCCATTGACATCGTGGTGGAGCTGATCGGCGGCACCGGCATCGCCAAAGACCTGATGCTGAAAGCCATCGCCAACGGCAAACACGTCGTTACCGCGAATAAAGCGTTGCTGGCCAAGCACGGCAACGAAATTTTCGCCGCCGCGCAAAAAAAAGGCGTGATGGTGGCGTTCGAGGCGGCGGTGGCGGGCGGCGTGCCGATTATTAAATCCCTGCGCGAAGGGCTGGCGGCGAACCGCATTGAGTGGATCGCCGGCATTATCAACGGCACCTCGAATTTTATTCTGTCGGAAATGCGCGACAAGGGATCGAGCTTTGATGACGTGCTGAAGCAGGCGCAAAAACTGGGCTACGCGGAAGCCGATCCCACGTTTGATATCGAGGGTATCGACGCCGCGCATAAACTCACTATCATGGCGGCCATCGGCTTCGGTATTCCGATGCAGTTCGAGGCGGCGTACACCGAGGGCATTTCAAAACTCACGCGCGAAGACATTCAATACGCCGAGGAACTCGGTTATCGCATCAAGCTGCTGGGCATCGCCAAGCGCAAGGCCAACGGCATCGAGCTGCGCGTGCATCCGACGCTGATACCCGCCAAGCGGTTGATCGCCAATGTCGAGGGCGTGATGAACGCGATTCTGGTCAAGGGCGATGCGGTGGGGCAGACCATGTTCTACGGCGCGGGCGCCGGCGCGGAGCCGACGGCCTCCGCCGTGGTGGCGGATTTGATCGACGTCGCGCGCACCATGACGGTAGACCCGGAACACCGCGTGCCGCATTTGGCGTTTCAGCCGGATCAACTGTCCGATGTCGCGATATTGCCGATGGGCGAGGTTGAAACGTCGTATTACCTGCGTCTGCGGGTTCAGGATAAACCCGGCGTGCTGGCGGATATCACGCGCGTGCTGGCCGATCTCGGCATTTCGATTGATGCGATGGTGCAAAAAGAGCCCAGCGAGGGTGAAGAGCAGGTGGATATCATCATGCTCACCCACCTGACGCTGGAGAA
>VFLF01000446.1 GCA_009885185.1 Nitrosomonadales bacterium
GCGCCGCTTCGGCCTTAACCGCAGCGGCGTTTACCGTGAAGCCGAAGTGCCGCTCGCCAATATCCAGTTCAAAATGCTTGGCCATCTTGAACGTGTTGAGCACCTTGCCTGTTGCGGCGCGCAGGGCGCGGCGGCAGGTGCCGCACCGCCGCCGACGGCCAAACCAATGGAGCGGCCCAAGCCCGGCGAGACGGTGACTTATGCTCACGTCGCACCGATTTTTGCGCAGCGTTGTCGAAGTGCCACACCGACAACGGCCAGATGGGGCCGCCGCCGGAAGGGTATCGCCTCACCTCATATGAGGCCACGCTGTCGCGCGCCGACCGCTTGCGCGTGGTGCCGGGGCAACCGGGCGTGAGCGAGCTATCGCGACGCATTCGCGGCATCGCGCGCCCGCGCATGCCGATGGATGGGCCGCCGTTTCTCGACGCAGACGACATACGGCTGATCGACGAGTGGATCGCGCAGGGCGCGCGCAACACCGACGGCAAGCCCGCGCCGCTGCCGGTGGGGGCGGAAGTGCGTCTGCACGGCAACCTCGATGCGAACGGACGGCTCGACGGCCTGCCGCTGACGATGGGTGGGCGCACGCGCATCGACCGCGACGCGCGCGGGGGCGGCTACACGAAGCTTCGCGGGCATCTGGACAGTTCAGGTCGAGTCGTTGTGGAGCGGTTGCGTGGACGTTGAGGGTGGGGTTTGGGGGACGCCACGCGCTAACTCGACGCCGCGGACCGTGATGTGATGCTCTTGGAAAAACCGCTGTTTACAATACTAACGATGTTCGTTAGTATTGGCCATGGCGATCAAGTCCTTTACGTTCGCGGATACCGAGGGCTTGTTCCATGGCGCGCGAATCAGGCGCTTCGTGAACATTGAGTCGGTGGCTATGCGTAAACTGGCCATGCTGAATCGTGCGGGAAAGCTGGATGACCTGCGTGTCCCTCCGGGTAATAGACTGGAGGCATTGAAAGGCAACTTGTCCGGGCTGTACAGCATTCGCGTCAATGACCAATTTCGCGTGTGTTTTCGTTGGACGCCGGAAGGTCCGGCGGACGTTGAGATCGTGGATTACCACTAACCGAGTACTGTCATGCGCAAAGTTCCCTACCCCCACCCCGGCGAGATTCTTATCGAGGAGTTTCTGAAACCCATGGGCATCACGCAATACCGTCTGGCGAAAGAGATTGGAGTGCCACAGCGCCGTATCGGTGAAATCGTGGCCGGCGTTCGTGGGGTCACGGTCGATACGGGTCTGCGGCTTGCTCGTTTTTTTGGGATGTCCGAGGGGTTCTGGATCGGACTGCAGATGGATTACGAGGCGGCAACGGCAAAAGAGGCGCTCTCCAAGACACTTGAAAAGATACGGCCCTGGAAAATGGAATCCCCACAACAAATACCAACGGACAAGCCTCGATCCGTGCGCTCGGCCCGCCGATAAATCCGACGATCTTGCGGCTTCGACTTGCGCAGGACATGCTTTGTCCGCGCTACGAGTACTACCCCTTCAAACGATTCCCCAACGCCCTAGCCATTAACGTTAGCCCAGAAATCTCCGCAGCCGCCTGCGCCGCCCCGCCCGCATCCGCCGCTTGAATCCGTGCGCGCAGATTGTCCGCGAACGTAGAAATCAGTTGCTCGGAAATCGCCGAGATCATGCCCACGCCGCGCCCGTATTGCGCGACTTGTCCAGCGAGTTGCAGATCGCTGGTCAGGGTGACGCGGGTGCCGCCGTCCTGTTCACTCAACGCGAAGCGCGTAACGGTGTTGGCATTGCCGCGGCCCTTGGTTTCCGTCCACTGGGCTTTGATGACGGCGCCGTGTGCGGTGTCGTCGCGGTTTCGATGTGCAGGTTGCCGGCGAACAGCATGGTCAGCGGGCCGAGTTTGACGGTGACGCGGCCTTTGTAGTGGTCTTCACTGATTTGCTCGATGCTGCCCACGCCGGGGAAACACGCGGCGGTGTCGGGCACGTTCATCAGGATCGGCCACGCGGCGGCGGGCGGGATGGGGATGTCGAAGTGGTTTTGGATTTGCATTTGGCTGTCGTTTATTTTGGAGTGAGGATTGGCCCCTCACCCTAACCCGGCCCCTCGCCTGCTTACGCAGGCTCTCCCCGTAAGAACGGGGAGAGGGGATTTCATTGTGTAGTGCCGCTAATTGCTAAACGATCCGCTTTTGATGACTTCACCCATCTTGGTCATGTCGGCTTTGATAAATGCGGCGAAGGCTTCGGGCGTGCTAGCAACGACCTCCACCCCGTTATTGGCGATGACTTGCGGGTCAGCGGCTTTCATGCCCTGTTGCACGTGGCTGGCGAGTAGCTTGATGATGGCCGCGGGTGTCTTTTTCGGCGCGAACAGGCCGATCGCAGACTCGGAAGCATAGCCCGGCAGCACGTCGGCAATCGGCGGCAAATCGCGTGCGAGCGTTGAGGCCTTGGATGTGGTCACCGCCAGCGCGCGCACCTTGCCGCTCTTGACGTGCGGCATGATAGGGCCGAGGGCCGCAAACATGAGATGCACTTCGCCGGTGAGGAGCCCCAGTATCGACGGTCCGGCGCCTTTGTAATTCACGCGCACGATCTTGACCTGCGCCAGGTAATTAAATAACTCGGCGGCGATGTGCTGGCTGGAGCCGCCACCCCCCGCACGCAGCAACAGCGGCGTCGCCGCACCAAGTTCGGCCGGCAGCATTTCCGC
>VFLF01000625.1 GCA_009885185.1 Nitrosomonadales bacterium
CGCGCGGTGGCGCTGCCGGAGGTGCCGACGTTTGACGAGGGCGGCATCGCGAATTTTTATTCCGGCGTGCCGCACGGCGTGTTCGTAGTGGCCGGCACGCCGCCGCATATCATTACGATCATCAACCGCGACATCAATGCGATTTTTCAGGAGCCCGAGTACCGCAAAATTGCGGTGCAGTCCGGCATCAATATCGCGGGCGGCGATCCGGCGCAGTTGACCGCGTATCTCGCCGGTGAAAAAAAGAAATGGCAGCCGCTGATACAAAGTCAGGGCATCAAGGCATTTTGAGGTGTCCGATCTAATTATAAAATTTCGTTTAAAAACAGATAGTTACGTATAAGGAGCGACGGCATGGCAAGCAACGGCAAGACGCGGCTTTTCGCGGGCGCGGGTTACTCGGTACTGCGCACCGGCACCAAGGTGATCGGCGGATTGTATCGGCGCTATCCGCAGGACGCAGGCGGCGGTGCGTGGGAATTCCTTACCAAAGGCCTGCCGGAAAACCCTGACGTGCGTGCCATGGTGGTTCATCCCACCAAGCCCGACGTGATCTACATCGGCACGCAGGACGGCCCGTATCTCAGCATCAACGGCGGCGACTCATGGGAGAAGCTCGGGTTCCCGGATCGCAACGCGGCGATCTGGACGATCTCGATCCACCCCACGCGGCACAACGTTCTGTACGCGGGCACGGCGCCGGTGGCGCTGTATCGCAGCCTCGACAGCGGCGACAACTGGCATCGGCTGCCCAACGCGAAATCACCGGCACACTGTGAGCGCGAAGGTTTCGAGACGCGCACCATCCGCATCACCGCCGACCCGAACCGGCCCGACGATGTATACGTCGCGCTCGAAGTCAGCGGCGTGATCCACAGCGCCGACGGCGGCGAAACGTGGACGGATAAATCGGCGGCGCTCATTAAGTTTGCCGAGCAGCCGCGCTATCAAAGCGATATCGGTGGCCGCCACTGCGGCCACTGCGAAGGCATGCTCGACTCGCACGCGCTCGCCATCAGCCCCGCCGCGCCGGATACGTCGTTTCTCGCCATACGCATGGGCGTGTTCCGCAGCGATGATCGCGGCGCGACGTGGCGCGATATCGACATCGGGCGGTTTTCGCCGCTGACCTACTGCCGCGACGTGATTGTCTCGCCGCATGATGCACGCACGATGTATGCGTGCCTGTCGCCGGCGGCGTTCAGCAAGGACGGCTCGCTGTATCGCAGCGATGATCTTGCGCAGACCTGGAAACGCATCGACCACGGCATCAAGGCCGAATCCACGTTGATGTCAGTGTGCGTGCATCCGCGCGACGCGGCGCAAGTGTACAGCGTAACACGCGCGGGGCAGGTGTTCGGCACGCAGGATAGCGGCGTATCGTGGAGCGAATACCGGCTGCCGCAGGGCGTGCATGATGTGTATGCGGTGGCGTGTATTTGAGGCGCTATTCGCAGGATGGGTACTGGCCCTCGACCGTAACCCATCACAACGTTGGTTCATACACCACGGTTTGTGATGGGTTGCGCTGCGCTGCGCTCCACCCATCCTACGGCAGGCTTACTGCCGAGCAATCCCCGCCGTGCGTATTACCTCCGACCAACGCTGAATTTCGCCTTGCAGTATTTTGGCGAATTCATCCGGGCGGCTGCCCACGAGTTCTGCATCTTGCGCAGCGAAGCGTTCGCGCACCGCAGGCACGGTGAGCATGCGGGTTGCTTCACCGTGCAAGGTGTTGACCAGCGTTTTTGAAAGCCCCGCCGGCGCCAGCAACGCCGCCCACGAATAAACTGCCATGCCGGCAATGCCCGCTTCACTCATCGAGGGCACGTCAGGCAGCGCGGGCGAGCGCTTGCCGTCGGTGGTGACTGCCAGCGCGCGCAGCTTGCCTGCTTTCATGTGCGGCAGGGCTGTGGCGATGTTGTCCACCGCAACCAGCAGGTTGCCACCCAGCAGGTCGTTCATCATCGGCCCGCTGCCG
>VFLF01000825.1 GCA_009885185.1 Nitrosomonadales bacterium
AATTGCCTCGCAGTTGCTCGCCGCCGTGCCGCACGGCACGTACGCGGAGTGCTTCGCCCACCCGGAGCGCGATCCGATCTGGCAGCGCATGTGGGTGAATCGTCCGCAGGCCAAAAACGGCACGATTAAAGTGCTGAACCTGCCAGGCTTCGGCATCGAGCTCGACGAGAAAATGGTAAAAAAATACCGCGTGGGTTGATCCGCGGCGGCACGGCATGATGGAAACCAAACACCTCATCATCACCGGGCGCGTGCAGGGCGTCGGGTTTCGCAATTACGTAGCGCACAAGGCGCGGCAATTTCAACTCACCGGCTGGGTACGCAACCGCCTCGACGGCAGCGTGGAGGCGATGATTCAGGGCACGCCGGAGAACGTGGCCGCCATGATCGTCCGCGCGCATCGCGGGCCGCCGAAGTCAGCCGTGGCATCGGTCACCGTAAGCGAAGGCACCGGCAGTTATGCCGAATTCGTCACTCGCGCCACGGAATAGATAATCACTTAATCCCGGCGCGGTTCACGCTCGCGCCGAGGCATTTTTTTGTATCTCCGCCGCGCGCGCGCGCAATTTGACTGCCTCGTCCTTACGCCCCAGCGCCTCGCACACATCGGCCAGGTTGTTCAGCGTATACGCAACACTCGGGTTCATCGACCCCAGTGTTTTTTCCTTCATCAGCAGCGCGCGGCGCAAATACGGTTCGGCGTCCTTGTAGCGCGCCTGCATCTGGAGATTCGCGCCCAGATTGTTCAGCGCGGTGGCGGTCTTGCTGTCTTCGCCATGCACTTTTTCGAAGATGGGCAGCACGATACGCTGCAATTTCTCCGCTTCGGCGTATTTCTTTTGCGCCTGCAATGCGTCCGCGAGATTCAGCATGGTCAGCGCGGTGGTCGGATGCGCGGCGCCCAGCACCTTGTCGCGTATCGCCAGCGAGCGCCGGTAAAGCTTTTCAGATTCCTCGAAACGCTTGGAGACGCGCAGCACCAGCGCAAGATTGCTCAGGCTGATCGCCGTATTCTGATGCGCGGCGCCGAAGGTTTTTTCAGCCTCTACGATGGCATCGCGCCCGGCCTGCTCTGCCTGCTTCACCGCGCCCAACTGCAACTGCGGAATCACCTGATCGTTGAGCGCCTTCCACTCGGCCTCGCCGGCCAGTGCCGTGCCGACGAACAGAGACATGCATAAAAATATCTTTAAAAACATATAGTTACAAATGCCCATTCGAATAGATCAGTCGCACGTTTTCGGGCTTCACCCATTCGCCGAGCGAGGCGATCAACTCGTCGCGCGGATGCACCTTCCATTGCTCGCCAAGCTTCATTTCGCAGCGCGCGTCCTTGTTGTAATACTCGATCTCCACCGGGCACGGGCCGTTCAGATGCGGCGTCAACAGTGCGCGCAGCTTGTCGCCCGACGACTGTCCGTTGCAGGTGATCTTCAATGCGCGCGCAAACTGTTCGCGCGCTTTTTGCAGATCAAACAGGTTCTCCGCCGAAATACGCAGGCTTTCCGAATCATCGAACATCGATTTGGTGACCTTGCCTTCGACCACCACCAACGTGTCCTCCTTCAGCCAGTGGCGG
This sequence comes from Nitrosomonadales bacterium, assembly GCA_009885185.1. Next base: position 1,580 of record VFLF01000825.1, read on the forward strand.
TGCTTTTCGTAGAGCTCGTTGAACACCGTCAACTCAAGACGCGCGTAACTGTCGTCCAGCACCAAAATGCCCATGCGCCCGCGCCGCGTCATTTGCACGCGCTGGCTCACCACAATGCCCGCCAACATCACGGTGTTTGCCTGCGCGCTGACCTGATCCAGCCGTGTCGGCGCAAAGCCGCGCAACTCAGCTTCATAGGTGCGAAACGGGTGCCCCGAGAGGTAATAACCGACCGCCACCTTTTCCTGCTTCAGGCGCTCAAGGTCGCTCCAGCGCGGCGCGGTTGCCAGGTGCGCCACGGGCCGGTGATCCGCCACATCGCCGAACAGATTGGTCTGGTTGGCGCTGCGGCTGGCCTGCTCCGCGCTCTCCAGCGCCACGCCCACCGACGCCAGCAGCGCGGCGCGGTTGTCATCCACGCTGTCGAATGCGCCCGCGCGCACCAGCGATTCGACCACGCGCCGGTTGACCACGCGGTTATCAACGCGATGGCAGAAATCGAACAAATCCTGGTACGCACCATTTTTATCGCGCTCGGCAATGATATGGTTGATTGCGCCTTCGCCGGTGCCCTTGATCGCCCCCAACCCGTAACGAATGCGCTTTTTATCCACCGGCGCGAAACGATAGCCGCCGCTGTTCACATCCGGCAGCAGCACATCCAGGCCGTTGGCGCGGCAATCGTCATAGAGTTGCTGCACCTTGTCGGTGTCGTTCATCATCGCCGACATATTCGCCGCCATGAACGCCGCCGCGTGATGCGCTTTCAGGTACGCAGTCTGGTAGGCAATCAGCGCATACGCCGCCGCATGCGATTTGTTGAAACCGTAACCGGCAAATTTTTCCATCAGGTCAAACAACTCGTCGGCCTTGCGCTGCGCCACGCCGTTTTTCGCCGCGCCCTCGGCAAACAGGCTGCGCTGCTCGGCCATCTCCTCGGCCTTTTTCTTGCCCATCGCGCGGCGCAGCAAGTCGGCGCCGCCGAGGCTGTAGCCGCCGATGATCTGCGCCATCTGCATCACCTGCTCCTGATAGATCATGATGCCGTAGGTCTCGGACAAAATGTCTTTCACGCGCGGGTCGGGGTACTCGAATCGCTTGCCGTGCTTGCGCTCGCAAAAATCCGGAATCAGGTCCATCGGGCCGGGACGATACAGCGCCACCAGCGCGATAATGTCACCGAAGCGGTCAGGCTTGGCGCGCTTTAACATGTCGCGCATGCCGCGCGATTCAAACTGGAATATCGCCGCCGTGTTGGCGCTGGCGAAGATGCGGTACGACGCGGCGTCGTCCAGCGGCAGCTCGTGCAGCGCCAGCGTTGATTCGGGATCGAGCTGCTTGATGTAGCGCATCGCCCAATCCAGAATCGTCAGCGTGGTGAGTCCGAGAAAGTCGAACTTCACCAGGCCGATGGCCTCCACGTCATCCTTGTCGAACTGACTCACCGCCGAATCGGAGGCATCCGCCACATACAGCGGGCAAAAATCGGTGAGCTTGCCCGGCGCGATCAACACCCCGCCCGCGTGCATGCCGACGTTGCGCGTGAGGCCCTCGACTTTACCGGCCAGCGCCAGCAATTCAGCGACTTCCTCTTCGTTTTTTTCACGCTCTTTTAACTGCGGCTCCATCTCGCGCGCCAGTTCCAGCGTGATCAACTTCCCCGGCGCGAACGGAATCAGTTTCGCCAGTTGATCGCAAA
>VFLF01000200.1 GCA_009885185.1 Nitrosomonadales bacterium
CGCGCGGTGTTGCGGCCCGCCGATGCCGCCCACTGCGGCTTCGAGCGGAATACTGAAGATAAGATGCCCCAAGCCCAGCAAAAAGGCCGCCGCATAGACGGCCCCCATGGTGGGCCATAACGGCATCAGCAGCAACGCCGCCGCCATCAGCACCGAACTCCAGATCATCGGCAGGCGTGGCGGCACGCGGTCCGCATACTTGCCGATCACGATCGACAAAAACATCGGGCACAGATGGTAGAGCGCGACGATCACACCGACGGTGAACTGGTTCGCGCCCAGATTCAGCGCAAACAGCGACACCGCCACGCGGCTGCCGCCAAAGCCGATCTGGCTCAGGGTGGAAATCAGGACGACGAGGTAAATCGCCATGGCGTCACAGCAGAAACAATAATTCCTTTAAAAACAATTACTGATCCTCAACCAGCTCTATCGCCTCACGGCTCGGCCCCTCGATCATAACCGCGCGCGTGTCGCCCAGCGCGTAAACCCCCTCAAGGAAGGTGACGCCTTCGCCCTTGAGCTTGGCGATCCACGCATCAAGATCGGCCACGCCGAATGCGATGTGATCGTAGAGTTGACCGCTCGGACTGGCGAGCGGCGTATCCCCCGGATGTTCACACTGAGGCGCATACCACGTCAGCGCCACATCGCCGAAGATCACCGCGGCGCGCGGCGAGCGGAACATGCCTTCGCGATTCAACGCGGGCCAGGTGCGATCCGCGCCGCGCGGCACTTTGCAATTGGCTTCACTCATCGGCACGGGACTCTCGCGGCCCGGCATCGCCGGCGCGTTCAAGTGCTTTTGATACCAGAGCTGCGCGCAGTAGGGATCGGTCTGGTACATATGCACATGGTTAAACCGCTCGTGCGGAAAATCGCCCATGTATTCGATCAACGCGTTGTCCGGCCCCTGCATGTAGGCAAAGCCGGGGCCGCCTTTGGGTTTCACGCCGGTGGCCTTGGCTTCGGCAATCTGCGCGCGGGTCAACCCCAGCATGCCGCCCACGCCCGGCCAGGTGTCGCTGTTAATCAGCACGTAATCGTCGCCGGCTTCGGTCGTATAAAGCGGCAGCAGCTTGACCTCGGGACGCGTCTTGAACATCTCCAGATGCTTGCGCACGTCCGTGACATACCAGCCGAAATGCCAGATCGCGCTCTGCGGCGTGGTGACGGGCGGCGTATCAACCTTGTTGAACAGCAGCATCGAATTGTTAGGCGCTGTTCTGACCTTGAGCGCGGGTTGACCGCCCCAGCTTATTCGCGATGATGACGCGGCAAATTGCCGCACGTAAAAATCAATCGCGGCATCGGGGTTCACCGAATTCAGATGCAGGTGATGAAAGGTGGGGGTGAGCAGCATGTGGGTTTCCTATTAAAAATTCAGCAGTTGTAGGTTGGCGCTGACGAAGGAAGCCCAACACAAACGCACGTAGCAACATGGCGGTGTTGGGCTTCGCAAGCTAAGCGCCAACCTACAAACAATACAGATTACTGCTCGGTCAAACGGCCAACCGGTACACCCGCGCCGCCGTATCGCGATACAGCTTTGCCTTATCCGCCGCCGAGTGATTTTTCGTGATGCGCTTTAACGCATTCCACAACACGCCGTAACCCGTCGATTCCTTGTCCACCGGAAAATTGCTTTCCATCATGCATCGATCCGGGCCGAACAACTCAATGCAGGTTTCGACATACGGGCGCCACGCGGCGGCGAGTTCTTCTGACGTCGGCGGCATGTCGCGCAGATGAAAATCCCAGCCGCAATACGCCATGCCCAGGCCGCCGACCTTAACGCTCAGATGCGGAAACTGAACCAGCGCGCGCATCTTGTCGCGCCACACCTTGAATACCGCGTCGCGGTCTTCGTGCGGCGCGATGCCGAGCAGCCCGCCGCAGTGATTGAGAATCACGTTGGTGTCGGGAAATGCCTTCAACAAATCCGCCGTGTCGTCGAGTTGCGGATGAAATTGCCACGATTCAAAGCTCAAACCCAGCGGCTTTAACTGCGCGATGCCCTTGCGAAATGTCGGGTCCATCACCTGATGACGCGGCGGGTGCTTGCGGCCGAACTTGGCGGCGTTGCCGGTATCCCATGTCACGCCATGGCGGATGCCGCGAAAGCGCCCGTTGCCCGCCGCGATCTGCGCTTCCAGCACGGGGCGCGCAGCCTCGCCCAGCATCATGTCGGCGTGGCCGATGATGCCGGCGCACAGCTTCGCCTTGCCATAGCGACCGCTCGCGCTCATTGCCGCGATGCCGTTGACGAACTCGACCTCGCCCACGGGCTTCATCGCCGCCGGACCGTCCGCGCGGAACATCGAGCCGCATTCGATAAACACCGTGGCAATGATGTTGTGACCCGAATTCACGTCCTGCGCGAGTTCATGAATCAGGTAGCGGCCCGTGTCCTTGTCCCACGCGTGGTGATGCGGATCAATAATCGGCAAGTCCGGCTCCAGCGCCGCCTCCTGCTGTTTGTTAGACCACGCGGTACGCTCGGTATCGGTGCGAAAGGTGCTGCCGCGAAACTCCTTGGATACGTCAAATTGTGCCACTGGTTATCTCCTGAGATGTACTACGGGTTGACTCTACGCTTGTTGATTACTCCGCCTTGATCCCCGCGATCTGCAACAGCTTTGCCGTCAGCTCGATCTCGCGTGCAATCCGCGCAGCGAATTGTTCGGGCGTGCCCGACTGCGGCTCCATGCCCTGCCTGACAAAAGCCACTTTCACATCGGGCATCTGCACGATTTTCGCCAGCGCGCCGTTCAGGCGCGCGACGATGGTTTTGGGCACGGCTGCCGGCACGCTGATGCCGTACCACGCGGCGTAGTCGTAACCGTTTAATCCCGATTCATCGAGCGTCGGCACCTGCGCCAGCGTGGATACCCGCTTCAGGCTGGTGACAGCCAGCGCGCGCACCCGGCCGGATTCGATCAGCGGCAGCACGCTCGCCATGCTCGGCAGGCTCAGTTGCGTTTGGCCGGACGCCACCGCGACGACCGCCTCGCCGGAGCCTTTATACGGCACATGCAGAATATTCACCTTGGTGCGCAGGTTGAACAATTCACCCGCCAGATGATTGGCACTACCCACGCCCGGCGAGCCGGTGCTTAATTTGCCCGGCTGCTCGCGCGCAAGGGCGATCAGTTCCTTCACGCTTTTCACCGGCAGCGACGGATGCACCACCAGCGCAAACGGCCCCATTGCCAGTTGCGATACCGCGGCAAGATCGCGCTTCAGGTCATACGGCAGATTCTTGCGCAGCGCGGACTGAATCGCGGTCGAAGTCGGAATCAGCAGCAGCGTGTGTCCATCGGGCGCCGCCGTGACCACGCGCTCGGTGGCAATCGCCGTGGTGGCGCCGGGACGGTTTTCCACCACCACCGGCTGGCCCAGTTGCTCGGTGAGTTTTTGTCCAATCAGGCGCGCGGTGAAATCCACCGCGCCGCCAGGGGTGTATCCCACCAGTATGCGTAGCGGACGCGCGGGGTATGACGCCGGGGGCTGCGCCGCGCTCACGCTGCTCACGGCACACCACAGCGCGAGGCAGAGTATTTGTAAGTGGTTGTTTTTAAACACTTATTTAATCAACCCCAACTCACCCAAAAACACCTTGAGCGTGGCACTGTCGCGCTCCATGTATTGCCGCATGTCGCGCGCGTTCATGAACTCCGCGCTCCAGAAATTTTTCGCGATATCCTGTTTCCACTCATCAGCTTCGGTCATGCGCCTTAACGTGCGCTCCCAGTACGCCACCTGCGCCTCGCTCATGCCCTTGGGCCCCACCACGCCGCGCCACTGCGACACCACCGCGTCGTAACCCAGCTCGCGCCACGTCGGCACCTCCGCCAGCGCGCCGCCGAGACGTTGCGGCGATGACGCCGCGATCAAGCGCACCTGTCCGCCCGCCGCCAACTGCACCGCCAGCGCGGCCGTCACCGGCACCACATCCACATGGCCGCCCATCATCGCTGCCAGCGATGCCGATCCCGCGTTGAAAATCACGTTCTTTAGCGCCTTGATATCAACGCCTTCCGCGCGCAGCGGCGCGGCGATCGATTGATGGATCGGATTACCCAGACTGGTGGCAATGCCGAAACTCACGCCTGCGGGATTTTTTTTCACCCGCGCCACCAGATCCCTGCCATTCTGTATCGGCGAATCCGGCTTGACGGTGATGATCATGTATTCGCCGAACAGATGCGCGATGGGCGTGAACTCGGTGTAACTCGGCCCGCGCCCGGCGATATGGTTGGTCAACAGCGCCTTCGACGCGATCATCAGCGTGTGCCCGTCGCCGGGCCGCGTGTTGAGATAGGCATACGCCACCGCGCCGCCGCCGCCGAGCTTGTTGCCCACCGTCACCGGCACATCGATGTGTTTTTTGTCCTGCAAAATGCCCTGCATCACGCGCGCGGTGCGGTCGGGGCCGTTGCCGGGTGGCGTGTTGACGACAATCTCGATAGATTTTTCCGGCTTCCAGTCAGCGGCAAAGGCTGATGCGCTGCATAACAGAAAACACAATGCGGAGAACCGCTTCATCAAATTTCGGACTTCGGATTTCATCCGCAAACGATAACCGAGCGACAGCCGAAGTGCCAGCCCTCCGTTAACTTTGGCTTACTTTTTCCCATGCGGCAGTGGCGATTCCAGTATCTGGCCCATGAAGCCGCTCGCCAATGCTGCAATCCTGATCTTGGGAGTAGAATCATCCATGACCGTGCCTTGTTGTCCGCATGATTTCCAACCCCGCCCGGCCTGACACTCGACCATCCGCTTCGTTACACTAACCAGAAGGAGCCCCGCATGAACGCACCGCTCAAGTCCGCCCCCAAAATCGAATGCTCGCCCGAAGAATGGGAAGCCCGCGTTGATCTCGCCTGCGCTTATCGCGCGGTGTCGCAGATGGGCTGGCACCACAGCATTATTTACAACCACATTTCCACGCGCGTGCCGGGCACGCAATCGCATTTCCTGATTAACCCGTTCGGCCTGATGTATCACGAGATCACCGCGTCGAACCTGTTGAAAGTCGATATCGACGGCAACAAGCTCAACCCCTCGGAGTATCCGGTGCTGATGGCGGGCTTTGTGGTGCATCGCTCGATCCACATGGCGCGCGACGATGCGCATGCGGTGATCCACACGCACTCCAAAGCAGGTGTTGCCGTGGCCTGCCAGAAGCAAGGCCTGCTGCCGATCAATCTGAGCTCGATGAACCTGCATGACAAAATCGCCTACTACGACGTGCAGGGTGTGACCAACGACGCCGAAGAAAGCGACCAGATCGCCAAGGCGCTGGGCAACAAGAACGTGGCGATCCTGCGCAATCACGGCCTCTTAACCTGCGGCCCGACCATGGGGCATGCGTTTCACCTGATGCGGCGTCTCGAAATGTCCTGCGAAACGCAGGTCATGGCGCAGGCCGGCGGCGCGGAACTGATTTTCCCGCCGATGGACGTGGTGAAAAAAACCACCCAGCAAGTCACGCAGATTGTGCAAAAAAACAGCCTCGATGCCTCCGACGGCCCGGCGATTTTGTGGGCCGCCGTGCGCCGCTGGATGGCGCAGATCGACCCGAGCTACATGGACTGATGCGCAATCGTATCGTTGCAGGTTTCATTGCACGACTGATGGCGGCTGCCGTATTACCGGCAGCCGCTTTTTCGTGGGCGCAGAGCAAACCACCAGGCCTGCCGGGCGGCTATCCCAACAAACCCATCCGTGTCATCGTGCCCGCCTCACCCGGCGGCGGCACCGACATTGTGTCGCGCATCGTCGGCCAGCGCCTCGGCGAGCGCTGGGGCACGGCGGTGGTGATTGAGAATCGCGGCTCGGCGGTGGGCGGCGTGGTCGGCATGGACATCGCGGCCAAGGCCACGCCCGACGGCTATACGCTGCTGGCGGTGTCGGCCAGCGCGGTGTTAAACGCCGCGCTGGTGAACAAAACCGCGGTCGATCAGCGCGTGGCGTTCGTGCCCATCGTGCAGTTGACCACGCAGCCTTATCTGCTGGCGATCCCCTCGGCGGTGCCGGCGCAGTCGGTGGCGGAATTCATCGCGCTCGCCAAGGCCAAGCCCGGCGTGCTGAATTACGGCTCGGCGGGCAACGGCACGATGTCGCATCTGGGCGGCGAGCTGTTTAACTCGCTGGCCAACGTGAGCATCGCTCACATCCCCTACAAAGGCACCGGCCCCGCGCTGACCGATCTGCTCGGCGGGCAGGTGCAAATGCTGTTCGCGGGCGGCATTTCCGTCACGCCGCAAATAAAATCCGGACGCCTGCGCGTGCTCGGACAAAGCGCGTTGGCGCGCACGCGCCTTCTGCCCAACATTCCCACCATCGCCGAGTCCGGCCTGCCCGGCTTCGAGTTAAACGGCTGGTACGGCTGGCTCGCGCCCACCGGTACGCCACCCGCCATCGTGCAGGCGCTGAATCGTGAAATCGTGCAGATACTCAGTGCGCCGGAGATGCTGGAAAAATTCGCCGGTGACGGGTCCGAACCCGCGTCCGGCACGCCGGAGCAACTGCGCGCATTGTTTAACAGCGATATCGAGAAATGGACAAAATTGTTTGCGCGCATGAAGGTGAAGTTGTGATCAAACTCGTTGCACTCGCGGCATGCCTGACCCTGGCAAACGCGGTCCATGCGCAAACCGCTTTCCCCAACCGCGTGGTGCGCATTGTCGTGCCCAGCACCAGCGGCGGCGGCGCAGACGCACTGGCGCGTTTGCTGGCGCATCACCTCACCGAGCGCTGGGGCCGGCAGGTGATCGTCGAAAACCGCACCGGCGCGAGCAACATGCTCGGCGGCGAATTCGTGGTGAAATCCGCGCCCGACGGGCACACCCTGCTGGCGGGCATATCCACGCTGGCGATCAACCCATCAACGCACAAAAAAGTGCTGTTCGACGCGCAGCGTGATCTCGCGCCGATCTCACACATGGTGTCGATACCCAATCTGCTGCTGGTGCATCCGTCACTGCCCGCAAAATCGGCGATGGAGCTTGCCGCGGTTGCGCGCGCGAAGCCGGGCCAACTGCTGTACGGCTCCGGCGGTCACGGCACCAACAATCATCTGGTGGTCGAGCTTTTCGGCGCGATGACGGGCACCAAACTCACGCACGTGCCGTACAAAAACTCCGGCCCAGCGCTGATCGATACCATCGGCGGCCAGTTGATGGTGTTCGCCACCAACATGATTCTCGGCCTGCCGCACGCGCGCAGCGGGCGGCTGCGCGCCATCGGCGTGACAAGCCTCGCGCGCGCGCCCGGCGCGTCGGATATTCCGACACTGCACGAATCAGGGCTGAAGGAATTCGAAGCCGTGCAATGGTACGGCCTGCTCGCGCCTGCGGCCACGCCGCGCGAGATCACCGACAAAATTTACCGCGACACCGCCGCCGCGCTCAAAATGCCGGAAGTGCGCGACCGCATGACCAGCGACGGCGCGATAGTCAACGCCTCCACCGGCGAACAGTTCGCCGCCTTCATCAAATCCGAAACGGTGAAATGGGCGAAGGTGGTCAAGGCCGCGGGGATTGTTCCGGAGTAATCGACTGGCAACGCGTGTTCACTGGTTCCCGCGCGCATCTTGTCTTTCACGATGTCCTTCCATAAGTTCGTGCTACTATTTTTACTGTTCACTAAAAAGGTATTGCAATGACTGCTTCACACAGCGCCTCGCCGCAAACACTCGACCGCGACATCGAAGTCGCGCCCGGCGACTGGAAAGCCCAGGAGTTTTATTACCTGATGACGGCAATGGTCATCCCGCGCCCCATCGGCTGGATTTCCACCATTTCCGCCAAGGGTGTGAGCAACGTCGCGCCGTATTCGTATTTCAACATGATGGGCAATGATCCGCCTTACGTGGCGTTCGCTTCCACCGGCGTGAAGGACAGCCTGCGTAACTTACGCGAGGTGCCGCAGTTCGTCGCCAATGTCGTCACCATGCACGTGCTCGAAGAGATGAATTTCACCTCCACCGATTTTCCGCGCGACGAAAGCGAATTCGGCTGGGCGGGACTCACCGCCGCGCCGTCGGTGAAAGTCAAACCGTTTCGCGTGCTGGAGGCCAAGGCACACATCGAATGCGAAGTGAAACAGATCATCACCGATCACAACACCAACATCGTGCTGGGGCGCATCGTGCATGTGCATGTCAACAAATCGGTCTGGAAAGACGGCCGCATCGATCCCAAGTTGCTCGATCCGGTGTGCCGCCTGTCCGGCTCCGGTTACGCGCCGCTCGGCGATGTGATCAACGTGGCGCGACCTTTCTGGAAAGATGTGCAGGGCACGCAGGGCAAAGAGAAAATGCCGAAGGCAGTGAAACGATAAGGCGGTAGCGCCGTAAAACAGACTGTTCAGAAATCGCACGACACCACCCGCACCGTCATTCCGGTGCACGCCGGAATCCAGGTAGTGTTGTCGTGCGAAGCACCTGATTCACGATCCGTCGGATCAGGTTACGCACTGGATTCTGGCGTGCGCCAGAATGACGGCGTTGGTTGTGTGGATGTGCCATGCTTCATGTTTCGCAACAAGATGGTACGTGTATAGGTATTTTTTTAAACAACTTTTACGGAATTCGCCCATGTTTAAAAAACGATCCCCCGCAAGCCGCCGTGTCGTCAACGCATTCATACTGTGCGCCGCGTTCAGCACGCTCACTGTCACGAACGCCAACGCCGCCGACGCCTACCCCGCCAAACCTGTTCGACTGATCTTGCCTTTTGGCGCGGGCGCTTCCACCGACATCATCGGGCGCATCTTTGCGCAACGCTTTTCCGAAATCTGGGGACAGCCCGTGATCGTCGATAACCGTCCGGGCGCGGGCGGCATCATCGGCACCGAAATCGCCGCCAAGGCCGCCACCGACGGTTACACGCTGTTCACCTACGGCATCAATCAAACCATCACCGCCGGCCTCTACAAAAAACTGCCTTACAACCACCTCACCGACTTCACGCTGATTTCGCTCTACGCCACGATGCCTAACATTCTGTGCGTCACGCCGTCGCTACCGCCCGCCAACGTCAGCGAGTTCGTGAAATTCGCCAAGGCCAGTCCCGGCAAGTACAAGTTTGCTTCGTCAGGCATTGGCGCATCGCCGCATCTCACCATGGAGTATTTCAAATCGGTGGTCGGCATCGATCTGGTGCACGTGCCATACAAAAACGCGGCGCAGGGTTACACCGATACCATCAGCGGCCAGATCCAGGCGTTTTTCTTTAACCTGCCGGGGCCGCTACCCTTCGTCAAGGCGGGACGCCTGCGCGCACTGGCCGTCACCTCCGCCAAGCGCGCGCCGCAAGTGCCCGACGTGCCCACCATCATGGAATCCGGCGTGCCTGATTTTGAAGTCACCGTGTGGCAAGGCTATGCCGTGCCCAAGGGCGTGTCTCAGGCGCAGGTGCGCACCATCCACGCCACCATGATGAAAGCGCTCGCCAGCCCGGAAGTGCAACAACGCTTTGTCGAAAACGGCGTCGCCGCCGCGCCGCAAACACCCGCGGAATTCACGAAGTTCGTCAAGGATGAAACCGCGAAATGGCACAAGGCGATTACGCTTTCGGGCGCGAAGGTGGAGTAGGTTTCTTAGACTCGTTTAACGGAAGACAGTCATGCCCTTCAATCGAAACACCATCCCCCTACTATGCTCCCTCCCGCTGCTCGCAGTTTGCGGCGCGGCGCTGGCACAAAACTATCCAACCAAACCCATCCGCGTCATCGTTCCGTTTCCGGCGGGCGGCGGTAGCGACTTCGCAGCCCGCACGGTCAGCACCCGATTACAAGGCCTGCTCGGGCAGAGCGTGATTGTCGACAATCGCGCAGGCGCTGGCGGCAACGTCGGGGCGGAGATTACCGCAAAGTCGCCACCGGATGGCTACACCCTGCTGGTGGCGAACAACTCACTGACCGTCGGGGCGAGTCTTTACCGCAAGCTGGCTTATGATCCATTTAAGGATTTCGTGCCGGTGACAATGGTCTGCACTTCGCCCAACGCAGTGATTATTCACCCGTCGATGCCCGTGCGCAGCTTGAAAGAGTTCATCGCGCTAGCCAAGGCAAGGCCCGGCGAGATCATGTATGCGTCGTCCGGTGCAGGCTCGCCGTCGCACCTTGCGGGCGAGCTGTTTCGCGTACGCACCGGCTCGCCGATCGTGCATGTACCCTACAAAGGCGCTGCGCCGGCGATAGTTGATCAGATCGGCGGCCATGTGATGTTAAGCTTCACCGCAACCATCGTCTCCAAGCCACATATCGATACCGGCAAGCTGCGCGCCATCGCCGTAACCACCGAGAAACGATGGGCCGGCCTGCCCCAAGTACCTACCGTCGCGGAAGCCGGTTACCCTGGCTTTGATGCCTATGGCTGGTGGGCGTACCTTGCACCAGCAGGCACGCCGCGCGCGATCATCGAACGGCTGGCCGGCGACATCGGCAAGGTGCTGGAAATGACCGAGACCAAAGAGCGCTTCTCCACGCAGGGCACCGACGCCGCGGCCAGCACACCGGACGCGCTCGCGGCGTTTATGAAAAAAGATTTCGAGCTGTGGGACAAGGTGATTAAAACGGCGGGCATCAAGCTGGACTGACGCTCCGCCCCGCACGCCGGCGCTACCCCGCCAACCTCACATGCACACCCTCCCAAGCCGACTTGCCCATCGCGTCGGTCAACTGCACGCTGCGCAGTCCGTCGATGCCAGACGCTGCCGGCGCGCGGCCTTCGAGCAGCGCCTGGCTGAATTCCACGACGCACGCCTCATGAGCATTGATCGCGGGATATTCCTGACTGCGTGAGGTGCCGTCGTTCAGCAACACTTGCAGTTCGCCGCCGGCGCGACTGCGCGTCAGCGCGCGACCGGTGATGCGGCCCTTGCTGCCGTAGATCACAAAATCGTTGTGCGGGTTGGGGGTGCTTTGGTTGACGTTGAGTTGCGCCAGCGCGCCGTTGGCGAACTTGAAGGTGGTGAGCGAGGTGGTTTCCATCACGTGCGGCGGCGTATCGAAGATCGCCGATACGGTGACGATTTCCGACCCCAAGATATAACGCAGAATGTCGTAGACATGCGTGCCCACGTTCATGCTGGTGCCCAGCCCTGCCATCGCCGGATCCTGCCGCCACGTGGCCGCCACGCTGGCAGCGCCCTTGCCCGCGCTGGCTTCGAGTTGAATCATCAATACATCGCCGATTTCGCCGCTTTGCACGATGCGCCGCGTGTCGACAAAACACGGCATATGGCGATTATGAAAATTAACCCCCAGCGTCACGCCCGCCTTTTCGCATTCGCGCACGATGCGCTCAGCGTCCGCCACGGAAGTTGCCATCGGTTTGTCGCAAAACACATGCTTGCCCGCGCGCGCCGCCGCGATGGCCTGCTCGGCGTGCTGCGAATTGGGGGTGTGGATCGCCACCACGGTGACTTCGGGATTCTTCAGCAGGTCGTCGTAATTCGTATAGGCGTGTTTTGCATTAAAGCGTTTGGCGAAATCGTTCGCCCGCGCCTGATCGCGGCTGACCACGCCGATCAACTGGTTTCCTTCGTAGGAATTGATGCCGGGCAACATACGATCCGCCGCGATTCTGCCGGTGCCGATGAGTCCCCAACCGTTTTTTGCTGTCATGTTTTTGCCTTGGCTAATTTTCTGTTGATTGAATGAATGAACGACTATTGTAGTGCGCGACGCCTTGCGGTCAGTTGCTGCCAGCCGCCAGCAAGTCCGTAAACACCGGCACCGCCGTGCCGATAAACCGCTGGTGATCCAAGCACAGATCGCGCACCTGCCGCGCGCGCTCCGCTGGGTAACGCCCGCTTAACCGATCCGATAACTTATTGATTAACAAAGGAATTCCGTCCGCGCGCCGCGAAGGATGCCCCACCGGATTATCGTGCTCGATCAGCCCGGTGGTCGTGCCGTCGCGGAACACGACTTCTATACCGTTCGGATTCGCGCGCAGCACCGCATAGTTGTAGCACGCGGTGTAGGCCGGGTTTTCCGTCACGGTCATCAGCGCGCGCAGGCGGTCGATGCGCGGATCGGCGGCGGCTTCGTCTTCGTAATCGGCTGCCGTGAGTTTGCCGCGCAGCAGGCACACCGCGATGGCGTATTGCAGGCAGTGATCGCGATCGGCGGGGTTGCGCAGCGGGCCTTTTTTGTCGATGGTTTCGAGCGTGCGCTGGTGAGTGAACAGTTTGATCGCGGCGATATCATCGAGCCGATCCCGCACGCGCGGCGACACTTCCAGCGCGCACTCTATCGACGACTGCGCGTGAATCACCACCGGCCCCATGATTTTGAAAATGATGTTTTCCATCACCAGCGTGCCGAACGCGCCGCCGCGTTTGAATTCGTCTCCATTCAAGCGGGTTTTGTTGAAGCCCCACTTCGGTTGGCTCAATACCTGCGGATAACCCGGCTCGCCTTTCACCGCCATCAGCGCAAGGCGCACGGCGTTGCTTGCGCATTCCGCCGCCGCCCAGCCCTTGCGCGGGCCAGTGTTGGAGCCAAATCGATGCACGCACAGCGGCGGATCAAAAAACGCCAGCGACGTGGCGGCCATGATTTGATCGCGCGTGCCACCGAGCAATTTTGTTGCCACCGCCGCACAGGCGATTTTCACCAGCAGCACATGGTCGATGCCGTAGGGGTTCAATGATTGCCCTAGCCC
>VFLF01000379.1 GCA_009885185.1 Nitrosomonadales bacterium
GGCCTGTTTCGCCTCGGCGCCATCGTCAATTTTCTGTCGCACCCGGTAATCGTCGGCTTTACCAACGCGGCAGCCATCATTATTGCGCTGTCGCAACTGAGCAAACTGCTCGGCCTATCGACCGAGCGCAGCCAACATTTCCTGGTCGATATCTGGGGCGTGCTGCGCGTGGCGGGCGACACGCACTGGCCGACACTGGCGATGGGCTTATTCGCCTTCGCCATCATGCTGGCGTTGCGCAAGTATCTGCCGAAATGGCCGGGCGTGCTGGTCGCCGTGACCGTGACCACCCTGTTAAGCTGGGGACTCGGCTTTGAGCGCAATACGCGCGCCGAACTGACTGAATTCGGCGATCTGCCGGTGCGCATCGTGATCGAGACGGTGATGGGCACCAGCGTGCGCCTGGCTGAACTGGATCGCGAAATCGCCGGCAAGAACGCCGAAATCGCCACGCTGAAGCGTGACTACCCTGAAGGCCATCCGCGAATGCTCGCGCTGGATTACGACGTGGATGTGCTGCGTTTCGATAGCCGCATCGTCGAGCGCGAACGCGCGCAACGGCTTGTGGAACTGAAAAAATTCAAGCTGGTGATGGTGACGGGCGCCCCGCCGCAATTTCACCTGGAAGACTTAAAGCCCGCCGCCGCCAAAACCGATGGCCGCCTGTGGCGCGTCAGCCGGATGGACAAGGGCACGGTGCATCTGCGGGGCGGCGGCGAGGTGGTGGGCGCCATTCCGCCCGGCCTGCCGAGTCTGGCCGTGCCCAAGCTCAGCCTCGAAATGCTGTCGGCCCTGTTCAGCACCGCACTGGTAATCACACTGGTGGGTTTCATGGAGGCGGTTTCGGTGGCGAAATCCATGGCCACCAAAACACGCCAGCGTATCGACCCCAATCAGGAATTGATCGGACAGGGGCTGGCCAACATCGTCGGCAGCTTTTGCAAGTCGTTACCGGTCAGCGGTTCCTTCTCGCGCTCGGCGGTGAACCTGACCTCCGGCGCGCTGACGGGCATGTCATCGGTGGTCACCGCGGTCATCGTACTGGTAACGCTGCTGCTGTTCACGCCGCTGCTCTACCACCTGCCGCAGGCAGTACTGGCGGCAGTGATCATGATGGCGGTCATCAACCTCGTCAACGTCAAGGCCATTGTGCATGCGTGGAAAGCGCACAAACACGACGGCATCGCCGCCGTCGTGACCTTTGCCGCCACGCTCGGCTTCGCGCCGCATCTGGATACCGGACTGCTGGTGGGCGCTGGGCTCGCCATCGTGTTGTATCTCTATCGCACCATGCGCCCGCGCGTGGTGATCCTGTCGCGTCATCCCGACGGCACGCTGCGCGACGCGCGGCTTTTTGATCTGCCGACCAGCGAGCACATCATCGCGATCCGTTTCGACGGCTCGCTGTATTTCGCCAACGTGCCGTATTTCGAGGACGCCATCCTTGCCGAGGCGGCACGCAATCCCAAGGCGCAGTACATTCTGGTGGTCAGCGAGGCCATCAATGAAATCGACGGCTCCGGCGAAGAAGTGGTTCGCCACCTGGTAACACGCCTGCGCGATCGCGGCCTGACGATAGTGTTCTCCGGCGTGAAGCTGCAGGTGATGAACGTGCTGCGCCGCACCGGCCTGCACGATACCATCGGCACGGAGAATTTTTTCAATACCGAAGATGCCGCGCTCGAGGCGATCTACACGCGTATCACCGACAGCGAATTCTCCGCCGCGGCATGCCCCTTGCGCCGGCGCTCCGCTGCATGAAAGGTATTCGCATTCATGAATCCTCTGCCGACATACCGTCCAACCAACAGAATCCCGGCGATGTTAAAGCATTGAGACAGTTTGGGCTTTGCCCGATAATCGTCGTGTGATACCCGATCTCTCCCAACACGCATTGCTGCGCCGCCTGTTCCCGTTTCTGAACTGGTGGCCCATGGTCAACCGAGAAACACTACGCGCGGACGGCATGGCGGCACTGGTGGGCGCCATTGTGGTTTTGCCGCAAGGCGTAGCCTTTGCCACATTGGCCGGCCTGCCGCCCCAATATGGCCTCTACGCCGCGATGATACCGGTGATTATCGCGGCCCTGTTCGGATCAAGTTGGCATCTGGTCTCCGGCCCCACTAACGTCATTTCGATTTTTCTGTTCGCCAGCCTGAGCGTGCTGGCGGAGCCGGCAAGCGCGGATTACATCAAATTAGCGCTGACGGTGACATTTCTGGCAGGCATTATGCAACTGGCCATGGGCATCGCGCGCATGGGCGCACTAGTGAACTTTATTTCGCACACGGTAGTGATCAGCTTTACCGCGGGTGCGGCATGCCTGATTATCGCCGCCCAAATCAACAACTTCTTTGGCATCCAGATACCACGGGGCTTGTCGTTTCTCGATACATTGGAAACCTTTGTGCACGGGTTACCGGATACCAATCTTTACGTCGCGGCTGTCGGCGCTGTCACGCTACTCGCAGGCATCGTTACGCGCCGGCGCCATCCGAAATTTCCGTATATGATCTCGGCGATGCTCGCGGGCAGTGTATTTGCGTTTCTGCTCGAGCTGATTTTCGGCGCTGACCGAGCCGGCATCGCCATGGTGGGAAACCTGCCAGGCAGCTTGCCGCAACTCTCCCGTCCGGACATATCCGCCGATACGCTCAAGAAAACCTTGCCGGTGGCACTTGCGGTGATGATTCTCGCGCTGACCGAAGCGGTATCTATCTCGCGCGCCATCGCCGCAAAGAGCGGACAACGCATCGACGGCAATCAGGAATTCATCGGACAAGGCTTATCCAATATCGCCGGCGCGTTTTTCTCCGGCTACGCCAGTAGCGGCTCGTTCAATCGCAGCGGCGCCAACGTCGAAGCCGGCGCGCGCACGCCGCTTGCCGCCGTGGGCTCGGCGTTGATCCTGATATGCCTGATGCTGGTGGTAGGGCCGCTGACCAATCATTTGCCGTTGGCGGTGATGGGCGCCATTCTGTTTATGGTGGCGTACGGGCTGATCGATATTCCGCAGATACGCGCGATCATGCGCACCAGCCGGCGCGAGACCGTGGTCATGCTGGTCACGTTTACCTCGGCATTGCTGGTGCATCTGGAGTTCGCAATCTACGCCGGCGTGTTGTTGTCGCTGATTTTGTATCTGATGCAAACCTCGCATCCGCGCATACTGGATGTGAAACCCGATCCACAACCCGGCAGCTACCATTTCACTGCCGACACGAAACTGCCCGATTGCCCGCAGGTCAAAATGCTGCGCATCAACGGCGAGGCCTTTTTCGGCGCGGTCGACCACATACAAACCCATATCGAACAAGTGGATGAGCGAATGCCGACGCAAAAGCATTTGCTGATCATTGCCAGCGGCATCAACTTCGTCGATATTGCCGGAGCGGAATTGCTCACCCACGAAGCACGACGGCGGCGGCGCATGGGTGGCGGTCTGTACCTTTACCGCATGAAAGATTCGACGCGGCATTTTCTCGAACGCGGCGGTTATATGGATATCATTGGCCGCGAAAACGTGTTTGATATAAGAGAAGCACCGATGGACGCCATTTATCCCAAGCTCGACGTCGCGATCTGCCAGTCCTGCCAGTTACGAATCTTCAATCAGTGCAAGAGCATCCTGCCCAACGGGACGCCGCGCGAACAATCTCGGGAAGTGCTGACGCTAACGCCGCCAGGCACACCAACACATGGCTAATCGGCTAACCAAAATCTACACCCGCACCGGCGACAAAGGCGACACCGGCCTTGCCGACGGCTCGCGCGTGGCCAAAGACGCGCCGCGCATCGAGGCTATGGGTGATATCGATGAGTTAAACAGTGCCCTCGGCGTATTGCTCGCCGAAGACTTGCCCGCCGATCTGCGCACGTGCCTTGCCAATGTGCAAAACGATTTATTCGATCTGGGTGGCGAACTGAGCGTGCCGGGACACCCGATACTGGCCGAAAGCCACGTCGCGCAACTGGAAGCCGCGCTGGATCGGTTCAACGCCGATTTGCCCGCGCTGAAGGATTTTATTTTGCCCGGCGGCTCGCGTGCCGCCGCGCTGGCGCACGTGGCGCGCACCGTGTGCCGTCGCGCCGAACGGCACGTGGTGACGCTGGCGAAAACAGAAGCCGTGCCCGACCTCGCCTGCCCGTATCTGAACCGGCTGTCGGATTTGCTGTTTGTGGCAAGCCGGGTGTTGAATCGCCTTGGGAGCGACGGCGATGTGTTGTGGCAGCCGGGGAAGAATCGAAAATAATCGCTATAGCAATTCGGTGTCGTCATGCGCATAAGCCGGCGAGCAGGCGCACAGAATTTTCAGCGGAACATCACCCACGCACGCGATGCAATGCGCCGTTCCCGGCAGGATGCAAATGGTGTCGCCTACCGCCACCGAAAATTGTTGTGCACCCAGCGTCATGCATCCGGCGCCCTGCGTGATGTGGTAAATCTCTTCGGTCACGCGGTGCCGGTGCAGCGCGGTTGTCGCGCCCGGCTCGACGATGGCCTCGGCGAAACTTTGTGCGCGATTGCCGTGTTGTGCCGGATGCATCAGCTCGCGGATATGCGAACCGTCCTTGGTGATGTATGGCGTGATCGAGGCGTAAACGGTTTTCATGGCTCGTCGTTGAGTAGCAGGTAGAATTCAACATGGTGACAATGGAACATTTTACGGCACATCATGAGTAAACAAGCACGGCTATTGGGCGTGCTCGGCGGCATGGGGCCGCTGGCGACAGTGGATTTCCTCCACAAACTGATCGAGGAAACCCCCGCCCTGCGCGATCAGGATCACATCCCCGTGATCGCCTATTCCGTGCCGCAGATTCCCGACCGGCCGTCGGCCATCACGGGGCAAGGCGAATCGCCGCTGCCGCACATGCTGGCGGGTCTTCATACGCTAAAAACCGCCGGCGCGCAGGCCATCGCCATCGCCTGCAACACCGCACACTTTTGGTACGACGACCTGGTTCGGCAAGGCGGCTTGCCGATTCTGCACATCGCCGACGCGGCATGCGCGGCCTTGCCGGATAATGGCTCGCAACGCGTGGGACTGCTGGCGACCACGGGCACGGTGGCGGCGGGGTTTTACCAGTCACGTTTTAGCGCCCGCGGCATCGAGTGCCTGCTTTCCAGCGATGATGAACAACAAACGCTGGTGGCGCCCGCCATCGAATGCGTCAAACGCAACGATCTCGCGCAAGCGCATGCCCTCGCCGCGCGCGCCGCGCGTCACCTGCTGGATCGCGGCGCTCAGAGCATTGTGATGGGCTGCACGGAACTTCCGCTGGCAATCGAACACCAGGCGGCGGATGTGTCGGCGCACTGCATCGACGCCACGCGCGCGCTGGCCCGCGCGTGTGTCGCGTGGTGGTGCATGGACGGAAATACCGCACCACCATAGAACAAATATAAGTATTTGTTTTTAAACAATTATTTAATTTACGCGCTATGGACATTGCCCGCCACATAGGCTAAATTTGCATGTACTGGTTTTCAGGTTGAACATAAAAACGGTTTCTCAACAACGAGGAGTTATTTATGAAACGCATCACCAGTTTGGTTTCCGCACTGATCGCGGGCATCGCATTCACCGGCGCATCGGTCGCGCAAGACGGCGGTACATTGAAAAAAATTCGCGACACCGGCGTGATCAAAATCGGCAATCGCGACGCGTCAATTCCGTTTTCGTACCTCGACGACAAGCAGCAGCCTGTCGGCTACGGCGTCGATATCTGCATGAAGGTTGCCGATGCGATCAAGGCCAATCTTAAAATGCCCAACCTCAAGGTTGAGTTCGTGCCGGTGACCTCGCAAACGCGCATCCCCATTCTGACCGGCGGCAACATTGATCTCGAATGCGGCTCCACCACCAACAGCGTCGAGCGCCAGAAACAGGTCGCCTTCGCACCGACCTACTTCGTAACCGGCACCAAAATCGTCGTCAAAAAAGATGCCGGCATCAAGAGCTACGATGACCTGAAAGGCAAGACCGTGGTGTTCACGCAAGGTACCACCAACGAACGCGCGATGAAGGCGTACAACGACGAGAAAAAACTCGGCATCAATTTCATCCCCGCGAAAGATCATGCCGAATCCTTCCTCGCCGTCGAGACCGGCCGCGCGGTGGCGTTCCCGATGGACGATATCATTCTCTACGGCCTGAAAGCCAACGCCAGAAACCCGGATGATTTTCTGGTGGTCGGCGAATTCCTCTCCGACGACCCCTACGGCATCATGATGCGCCGTGACGACACCGAGTTCAAAAAACTGGTCGATGGCGTGGTGGCCGGCCTCTACAAGAGCGGCGAGATCAACAAGATTTACGCCAAATGGTTCCAGTCGAAAATCCCGCCCAAGGGCGTAAACCTCGGTTTTGCCATGTCCGACGCGCTGAAAGAAGCGATTAAGAACCCGAACGACACCGGTGTGGGACCCTGCGGCAGGATGAAGTGCTGATCGCATAGTTTCGCATGCTAAGGGGCGTCCGCACGGGACGCCCTTTTTTTGTCCCTGATTTGCGGTAAAGTCACATCACCATGGATTTCAGCGTCTTCCTCCAGCCCGCCTTCTCCGGCGGCGGCGTCTACCTCGACTGGGTTTACTCCGGCATCAAGTGGACGCTGCTGGTATCCATACTCGCGTGGATCATTGCCTTTAGCGTGGGCTCGGTGCTGGGCGTATTGCGTACCACGCCGCTGGCGTGGCTGCGCGTGCCGGCGACGATCTACGTTGAAATATTTCGCAATATCCCGCTGCTGGTGCAGATGTTCATCTGGTATTTCGTGCTGCCCGAGCTGGTGCCCAAGGAATTCGGCAAGTGGTTGAAGACCGGCTTGCCGATGCCGGAATTCACCAACGCGGTGCTGTGCCTCGGGTTCTACACCGCCTCGCGCGTGGCCGAGCAGGTGCGCTCCGGCATCCAGTCGATCCCCAAGGGGCAGACCGCCGCCGCGCTGGCGATGGGCCTCACGTTGCCGCAAGCCTACCGCCATGTGCTGCTGCCGATGGGCTACCGCATCGTGATTCCGCCGCTCACTTCTGAATTTCTCAACATCTTCAAGAACTCATCGATTGCACTCACCATCGGCGTGCTCGAACTCACCGCGCAGGCGCGGCAGATTTCCGAATACACCTTCAAGACCTTCGAGGCGTTCACCGTCGCCACTGCGGTCTACATCATCATCACGCTCACCGTGACATTCGTCATGCGCCGGCTGGAAGCCCGCGTGCGCGTGCCGGGCTACCTCGGCATGCAGGACAAATAGCCCATGTTCAGCCAGTTCGACTTCGACGTCATCCAGCGCTCGCTGCCCTTTCTGTGGCAGGGCATGATGTTTTCACTGGGACTAACGCTGTTGGCGATGGTGGGCGGCATCATCCTCGGCACGCTACTGGCGCTGATGCGCCTGTCGCCCTATAAAATCATCAGCATGCCGGCAGGCGGCTATGTCAATTTGCTGCGCGCAACGCCGCTGATCCTGGTGATTTTCTGGTTTTATTTTCTGCTGCCGATCGCAATGAAAAAAATCACCGGCAATCCGTACGCGAGCGGCCTCGGCCCCTTCTATTCCGCGCTGATTACCTTCACCCTGTTCGAGGCCGCCTACTACTGCGAGATCATCCGCGCCGGCATCCAGAGCGTGCCGCGTGGACAAGTCAGTGCTGCCTACGCGCTGGGCCTCACCTACCCGCA
>VFLF01000049.1 GCA_009885185.1 Nitrosomonadales bacterium
ATAAAGTCGATTTTTGCCATCTGTTTGAAAAGTTCGCCGGCCATATGAGACGGCTGGCCTGCACCGGATGCTGCCATCACCAGTTGGCCCGGACGTGCCTTGGCGAGTGCGATGAATTCCTTGACGCTTTTTACGGGCAGCGAGTTGTGTATTGCCAGTAGGTTATATCCGATGCCTGCTATGGTGATCGGCGCCAGATCGCGCTCGGGGTGAAACGGGATCTTACTGTAAAGCCAATGATTGATCAGCAAGGCATTGGTGGTTGTGATTAACGTGTAACCGTCAGGTGGGCTTTTTGCGACAATATCGGTACCGATGATGCCATTCGCACCTGCGCGATTTTCGACGACGAACTGCTGACCAGTAGATTCGGACATTTTCTGGGCAAGCGCGCGGACGATGATGTCAGTTCCGCCGGCAGGAGCATACGGTACGATGACGCGCACGCTTTTCGCCGGATAGTTCTGTCCTGACGTGTGCGTAGAAGCGCTAAGCGTGGAAACGGTCAGGCAAATAGCAAACATTAGTTTCATAGTCAAAACGGCTCTCTCCAGCCTTTCCTAAACGTTGAGCAAAAATCCGTCCCCGATATTGGCTTTATAATAATTAGTTGCGGATCTACAACTTTACCTTGAGATGCTACGTCACAACCGCACGGAGGTGTTAACAAATGCGCAGGCATATCGTAAGTAATTTTTGTATAACAATAATCTATTCTTTTCTGATTTTTCCTGGGGTGGCCGCTGCGCAGTGGAAACCAGAAAAGACGGTTGAGTTTGTGATTGGTACGGGTACCGGTGGTGCCTTTGATACCACGGCGCGCGTTATCCAACGCATCTGGAAAGAAAGCAATATTGTTACCGCGAATACCGTGGTGCTGAATAAGCCGGGTGCGGGACAGACGCTGGCAATGAATTACCTGAATCAGTTTGCAGGCGATGGCCATTATCTGTCGGTCGTCTCAGGTATTGTGATGTCGAACTATCTCACCGGCAAGACCAAGTATTCATATAACGATTTCACGCCGCTGGTTTTGTTATTCAACGATGCGACCGTGTTTGCGGTGAACGCAGACTCGCCTTTTCGCTCTGGCAAGGATTTAATTGAGCGGTTACGTAAAGATCCATACGGCCCCAGTTTTGCTGTAGGCAGCACACTGGGCAGCGCCACGCATATTGCAGCGGCGCTAGCAATCAAGGCCGTTGGGGGTGATGCGCGAAAAATGAAAGCGGTGGTGTTGAATTCCTCCGGCGATTCCGTAACGCAAGTACTGGGTGGCCATATTGATGTGGTCACTTCAGCAGCATCCTTGGTGTTACCGCAAGCGCTAGCCGGCAAGTTGCGCATGATAGCCGTGGCGTCCGCCCAGCGTATGAAGGGGCCGCTGGCCGACGTGCCTACGTGGAAGGAACAGGGTGTGGATGCAAATGTCTCCAACTGGCGTGCCGTCATTGGCCCGCGTGGCATGACCGCGGAGCAGATCGCTTACTGGGAGCAGATTTTTGCGCGTACCGTGAAAACCAAGGAATGGCAGACCGAAATGGCGCGCAGCTTGTGGGATGATATTTACACGGGCAGTCGCGAAACGAGAAAGTTTCTTGATTCCGAGAATGCTGCGATGAAATCGATATTGATTGAGTTGGGCTTGGTCAAATAGTGGATGTTCTTTTACTTATTGGTAATGCCATGCGGATTGGCATTAGATTTTCCGGCATTGTCGCAGTAAGAAGGGCTAGAGCTTATTAAAATGGAAACGTCCGAGGCGCCCAATCCCGCCAGCGTGTTGGGTGCGAATTCCTAAATTAGCCCTCAGGTGGCGAAATTGAATGGGCCACTCAGGTAAAGTAGCTGAACTCAAAGAATCTTGAAATAGGCTTCGAAGGCCAATCCGTTTCATCAGTTTAATATCTTCGCCGGCCGCCGTTTGTTGGTTAATGCACGGATAATGCGTTCAGACCGAGGCGGAGTTTGGAAGGAAATCTATCGTCCATTTTGTGAGAGATTTGGCACGCATCGATTACGGCGACGCAAATTGGTTTTAATTTTGGGCAGGATTTGGGCAGGAAAATCATTTTTTCATAGAGAGAATCGACGCCCTTTCACGGCGGTAACACCGGTTCGAATCCGGTTGGGGACGCCAGCTTTTCCCTCTAAGAGCAAGCGCATACAGGCGCATAGAGGCGCACCAGAAAGGCAGTTTTTGGGCAGTTTTGGGCAGGAAATGGGCAGTCATAAACTGATCGCCCGCCCAGCATCCAGCAGGTGCCCTGGTGCGAGATGTGAATAGTCTATACCCTCTGGCACGGTCCCTTTAGCGAACGCGCGCGGGTGCGCGACAGCTATGTGATTATGAATGACAAACCGGGTTTCGGCATTGAGATTGATTGGCGTTTTGCCAAAAAGCATGCCGCGTAAAACAGGGAGGAAAGCAAATGCCGAGCGTCAGCCTTCCCTGCGGGGGGGCAATGTAAAGAGGCCGACGATGTAGGCGATGAGGAACAGAAATATCCCTAAACCCGCAAAGCCCACCTCGGCAGGCTGAACAGTGGCCCGCGTTCCCATCTCATACATCCGTGGCCAGAACGGCACCACCACGAACGGCACACGTTGCCCTCGCGCTGCCGCTCCGCTAGGTCCGTAGACCCGCTCATGCGCCGCCTTATCCAGCCAGTGCCCCACCGTGGCCTGCAACGGCCATTGTTCGGGGTTCGCGGAAACGGCATACAGCGTGTGAACGGTTCGCCACGAGGGAGAACGCCCTCCAGCACGCCTTTCCTCGATGCGTTGAACTTCGGCTTCGACCACTTCACCAACACTTAACCGTAGCCAGTAACCGCCAAAGCACAGCAAATGAAGGTATCCAAATGTGATCGCACAGGCAATCAACCAGCCGCGCCGCGACAGCGCGTCCCGAGTCGCGCGATCTTCATGACGCCGCCACATAAGCAGCGCGTGGCCCCATGGAACGAGGAGCAGAGCGCTCATGATAAGCACGAACGTCAAGCTGTCGCTCGCGTTAAAAAAACCAGGTTCGGCCAGTTCGGGAATCATCAGTTCATCGCACCTCAGGCGTAAGGACGCCAACCTTGGATAAAACAACCATCGAATATCGGTTGATAAACAATGGGGCAGGCATAACGCGACATAAGATGGATACTATCCAACGAGACCCTGTGCCTTGTCGACCTACCGTGGCGGTCTAATCCAGCTTGTCGCCGACCTGCCGAATGAGCTTGCCGTAGGTTTCATGGTCATTGCGTATGCGCGCGGCGAACTGTTCTCGTGTCATGGTCACAAACGTCATGCCGCGCGAATCCCACAAGGCCTGCATACCGCGGACGGCGAATATTTTTGCCAATGCGCC
>VFLF01000674.1 GCA_009885185.1 Nitrosomonadales bacterium
CGGAGGTGGCTTGATGCAGCGTGTGCTCTTATTGGCGGCGGCACTGTGCTGCACGAGCGCCAGCGCGCAGGAGTTTCCAGTCAAACCGTTGCGCGTGATCGTCGGCTTTGCGCCGGGCGGACCGGCTGATCTGGTGGTGCGGCCTGTCGCGCAAAAATTGCATGAGATTCTCGGCCAGCCGGTGGTGGTGGATTATCGCCCCGGCGCGAATATGGTGATCGCGAGCGAGCTGGTGGCGAAATCCGCGCCCGACGGTTACACGCTGCTCGCCACCACCTCGGCGTTCACCATGAACCCGGTGACGCACGCCAGGCTGCCATACGACACGCTGCGTGATTTTGCACCGATCAGCCTTACCGCCAACAGCGATTTTGCGTTCATGGTGAATCCGGTGGTGCCGGCGCGCACGCTGAAGGAATTTATCGCCGTGGCCAAGGCGCGCAAAAACGGGCTGACCTACGGCTCGTCCGGCACCGGCGGTTCGCTGCATCTGGCGGGTGAGATGTTGAAGCTCGCCGCCGGTATCGACATGCTGCACGTGCCGTATAAAGGTGCTTCGCTGGCGATGGCCGATGTGATCGGCGGCCACGTGGACGTGATGTTTATTTCCGTGCCGCCCGCGATTCCGATGGTCAAGGCGGGCAAGCTGCGTGCGCTCGGCACCGCGAGCGCCAAACGCGCGCGCGGGCTGCCGGAGGTGCCGACGTTTATCGAGCTCGGCCATGCGGATTTCACGGTGGACGCGAACTATGGTTTGGCCGCGCCGGCCCAGACGCCGCGCGAAGTGGTGCTGAAACTCAGCGCGGCGGTGGGCAAGGCCGCGCAGTCGGCGGACCTCAAGGAGCGTTACGCGGGCCTCGGCCTGGAGGCGCTCGCGAATACACCCGAGCAGTACACCGACTTCATCCGCCGCGATATTGCGAAATGGCGCAAGGTGGTGGCGGCGGCGAAATTAACGCCCCAATAAAATCGTTTAAAAACAAGTAGTTATGATGATATTGCCTGGAGCGGCAGGAGTTGTTGTGTTGGCGTTGAGTGCCGTCGGGTCTGCGTTAGCTCAGCCCGCTACCGGCGCTGGACAGTATCCCGTCAAGTCCGTGCGCATCATCGTGCCGTATCCGGCTGGTGGGCTGGGCGACATTTTGCCGCGCGCGTTGGGCGCGAGTTTAGCCGAGCAAATGGGGCAGTCGTTTATTGCCGAGAACCGTCCCGGCGCGAGCCAGATGATCGGTGCGCAGGCGGCGGCGAAATCTGCGCCTGACGGTTACACACTGTTTTTCGGTAGCGTCACCAGTCTGGCGATCAACGTTAGCGCGCAAAAAAATCTGCCGTACGATCCGTTGCGTGATTTTGCGCCGGTGTCGCTCGCGTTCTCGACGCCGCTGTGGCTGGTGGTGCATCCGACGGTGCCCGCGCGTTCGGTGAAGGAACTGATCGCGCTGGTGCGCGCGCGGCCCGGCAAGCTGACGTTTGCGTCCGGCGGCGCGGGTTCGTCGAATCATCTGGCGGGTGAGTTGTTCAAGTTCATGATCGGCGGCGACATGGTGCATGTGCCGTACAAAGGCGCGGGGCCGGCGATGATCGATGTGGCGGGCGGCCACGTGGACATGATGTTCGAGGGCGCGGCGATCAATTACGCCAGAGATGGCAAGGTGCGGGCACTGGCGGTGAGCAGCGCCAAGCGTTCGCACGTGGCGCCGGAAGTGCCCACCCTGCAGGAGGCCGGCGTGCCGGGGTATGAATCGACGATTTGGTTCGGCATCGTCGCGCCCGCCGCAACGCCCGCGACTATCATCAGCCGATTGTCGCAGGAGATCAACAAAGCCTTGGCGCAGCCCGCGCTGCGCGAACGACTGTCCACCGTGAATCTCATCGGCACCACGCCGGAGGCGTTTGCCGCGCATATTCGCACGGAGATACCCAAGTGGCGCAAGGTGATTGAGAGTGCGAAGATCAGTTTTGATTGATACGCGCGAGAAACCAATGACGCTCTCCATCGCCATTATCGGCGCCGGCATCGGCGGCCTTGCCGCGGCCGTGCTGCTCAAACGCCAGGGCCACGCCGTGCGGGTGTACGAGCAGGCGCCCGCGTTCGCGCGCGTGGGTGCGGGCATTCAGATGGCGCCCAATGCCACCAAGGTGTTGCGGGCGCTGGGTGCGGAAGACACCTTACGCAAAACGGCGTTTCAGTCGCCGCGCATGGTGAGTCGCGTGTGGGACACGGGAGAGGTGACCAGCGACATGCCGATGGCAGCGGAGGCCGAGGCAAAGTTTGGCTCGCCGTATTTCTTTTTGCATCGTGCCGATCTGCACGCGGCGATTGCCGCGCTGGCGCCGGCGGGCGTGGTTGAACTGAATCGCAAGGTCGCCGCGCTGGAACAAAACGCGCAGGGCGTGACGCTGACTTTCGCGGATGGCGCGCGCGTCATGGCCGATGCGGTGATCGCCGCTGACGGCGTGCACTCGCTGGTGCGCGAGTGGCTGCTGGGGCCGGAACAGGCGCACTTCACCGGCAAGGTCGCGTATCGCACCACGTTCAAGTCCGCCAATATGAAAGGCAAGCACGTGCCCGCGGTGCGCACCAAGTGGTGGGGCGCGGACCGGCACATGGTGATTTACCCGGTGACGGCGTCGCGCGACGAGATTTATTTTGTCACCAGCCAGCCGGAAAAAGCCGAGTGGCGTACGACGGAATCGTGGTCGGCGAAAGGCGATCTGGATGAGCTGCGCGCGAGCTTCGCGGGCTTTCATGCGGACGTGCAGGCCGTGCTCAATGGCGCGACGGAGGTGCATAAGTGGGCGCTGTTCGAGCGTGATCCGCTGCCGCGCTGGAGTCAGGAGGGCGGGCGCGTGGTGTTGCTGGGCGATGCCTGTCACCCGATGACGCCGTACATGGCGCAGGGCGCGGCCTCGGCGCTGGAGGATGCGATGGTGTTGAGCCGCTGCCTCGACGGCGTGGCGGCGGATGGCATCGCTGCCGCGTTCAAGTGCTACGAGGCCACGCGCAAGCCGCGCACTTCGCAAATACAAATGCAGTCCGGCAAAAACACCTGGCTGAAAGGCGAAACCGATCCGTCGTGGGTGTATGGTTACGACGCGTGTACGGCGTCACTGGTACAATGAACGCAGGCAGGAGCCACCCCGCCTTCTGTAACGTTCTGTAATTACAGCAAACAACGCGGCCCGGCGCGAGACTTCGTGCCGCTGAACAATTGAAATTTCCGGAGTAAACCCTATGAAAAATTTCACCAGCCGGTTGACGGTGCTGTCATCGTTGCCATGGTTACTGATGGCATCAACCCATTGCCAGGCACAGGCCGCCTATCCCGCCAAGCCCATCCGCATCGTCGTCGCGCTCGCCGCCGGCGGCGGCGTGGATACCTCCGCGCGCATGCTCGGGCAGCGCTTCACCGAGGCGTGGGGCCAACAGGTCATCGCGGAAAATCGTCCCGGCGCGGGCGGCACCATTGCCGCGGAAGTGGTGGCACGCGCGGCGGCCGACGGCTACACGCTGTTGATGACCTCGATGGGGCATTCCATTGCACCGGCGCTCTACAAACTGCCTTACGACACGCTGAAGGATTTCGCGCCGATCTCGTTGTTCGTGCAATCGGCCAGTGTGTTGTCGGTGCATCCGTCACTGCCGGTGAAAACAGTGAAGGAGTTGATCGCGTTTGCCAAGTCAAAGCCGAACGAGCTGCTGTTTTCATCCTCGGGCAACGGCAGCGGCCAGCACCTGGTGGTGGAAATGTTAAATCGCATGGCCGGGCTGCAACTGGTGCATATCCCGTACAAGGGCACCGCGCCGAGTATTCTTGATTTGGTGGCAGGGCGCGTGTCCGGCTCGGCCGCCAGCGTGATCTCCACCATGCCGCATGTGCGCGCGGGCAGACTGCGCGCGCTGGCGATTACCGGCGCGAAGCGTTCGCCGTCGGAACCGCAACTGCCGACTATCGCCGAGGCCGGCATACCCGGCTTCGCGCTGGATCAGTGGTACGGTCTGCTTGCGCCCGCCGCAACGTCCAAAGACATTGTAGGAAAACTCAACGCCGAGATCGCCAAAACCGTGGCCGATGCCGCCGTGAAAGATCGGCTAAAGACCATGGGACTCGATCCGGTGGGCAGCACGCCGGAGGCCTTCGGCGCCTACGTGCAAGCCGAGTCGGTCAAGTGGGGCAAGCTGGTGCGCGAGGCGGGGATAGGCGCGAATTAGCGTGAACACCGGAGCGAACGGAACGACGGGGGTGGCAGCGGGCATCCTTATCGTCTGGACGGATATTCCGGCGGAGATCGAGAACGATTTCAACGACTGGTATAACTGCGAGCATCTGCCGGATCGCGTGGGGCGCATGCCGGGGTTTGTGCGCGGGCGGCGCTATGTCGCCGAGAGGTCGGTCGCGTCCGCACCGAAATATTTGACGTACTACGATCTCACCAGCGCCAAGGTGATGCTATCCGACTCGCATAAGGCGTTGCGCCGCGAACGCCCGGCGCGCGATAAAGTTTTCGTGCCGCAATTTCGCAACACCCTCAAGGGCATTTGTGATGTGGCGTGCCGCGTGGGAGAGGAGGAGGGGGAGGGCGAATATCTGGTGCTGCTGCCGATGATGACCGATATCAGACGCGACGAGGCGTTTGCCGATAGTGTGTGCGGGCAGTTGCTGCCCGCATTGAAGGCTGTGCGCGGCGTGGTGTCGGCGGTGTATGCGCGCCGCAATGCGGCGGTGACGCAGGCCTCATCGGCGAAGGATGATCGCAAGGGTGATCGGTATGTAGACGGGCTGATTGCCGTAGAGGCGCTGGACGTTAGTGCGGCGAATGCAGCGGCGGAACAATTACAGGCACAGGCGCCGGCAACGCTGGGCGGCGCGGTGCCGAGCGTGCTGCGTTTGATGCATATGCTGCGGGCGCCGTGAGTTGCGCCACTGCAAACGCTGAAGATGTTATATAAATAATTGTTTTTATTGAATATTATTCTGCCTTGATGTTGGCCGCTTTGATCACCTTGCCGTAGCGGTCAATCTCGCGGCGCAGGTACGCGGCGAGTTCCGCGGGTGAACTGCCGACCAGTTCCGCGCCTTCGCTCGCCATGAAATCACGTATCTCCGCCAGCTTGAGTGCGGCCACGGTTTCACTGTGCAGTTTGCTGATGATGGCGGTCGGCGTGGCGGCGGGCACAAACAGCGCGTACCAGTTCGCCGAATCATAGCCGGGATACATCGAATCCAGCGTCGGCAGATCCGGTGCGGCAGCGGTGCGTTTAACCGAGGTGACCGCGAGCGCGCGCACGCGCCCGGAGCGTATATGCGGCAGCGCGGTAACCGCACCGCTAAAGTTGAAATCCGTTTCGCCGCCCATCAGCGCCGCGATCGACGGCGCGCCGCTGCGATACGGGATATGCGTGACGCTGATGCCCGCCGCTTGCTTGAGCATTTCAAGCGCAAGGTGATTGGCGGAGCCATTGCCGCTGGAGCCGCCGTTGAGCTTGCCGGGATTCTTTTTCGCCAGCGCGACGAACTCGGCGACATTACGCGCGGGCACGCTGGGATGCACCATCAGATACTGCGCGGCGAATGAAATCTGGCTGACCGCGGCAAAATCCTTTAGTGGATCGAACGAGACTTTTTTGAACATCACGGTGTTGGTCGCCAGCAGCGCCGTGGCGAATAAAATGGTGTAGCCATCGGCGGGCGCGCGCACGGCGAATTCCGCGCCGATCATGCCGGATGCGCCGGGGCGGTTATCCACCACGAACGATTGCCCCATGCTCTCGCCGAAGCGCTTGGCCAGCAGCCGTGCCTGCGTGTCGCTGCCGCCGCCCGGCGCGGTGGGCACGACAATGCGCACGGTGCGAACAGGGTAGGCCTGTCCTGAACCTGTCGAAGCGGCCTGTCCTGAGCCCGTCGAAGCGGGTTGTGCGGGCGCGAGGTTGGACGCGCACAGCGCGATTGCCGCGACAACCGTATTGCGCAAGGTGAGGATATCAAGTAAGTTCATGTTTTTATTGACTATTTTTTGACGGGAGATTTTCGGTTGATAAAGGCCTGCATCATGCGTTGGGGTTCATCGGTGCGACGCGATTCCACGCAAGCGCGGATGCCCGCCCGGATGCCGTCTTCGACCGACAGACGCTCCCAATCGCGCAGCAGCGTTTTTTGCAGGCGCATCACGCGCTTGCCGCCGAGCAGAAGTGATGCGATCCATTGTTCCACGGCGGCATCGAGTTCGTGCGCCGGCACGAGCTTTTGCAAAAAACCGATGCGATACGCTTCGGCGGCATCGATGATGTCGCCGGTGTACACCAGCTCGGCGGCCTTGCCCCAGCCGACGAGTTTGGGCAGCAGCACGGCTTCCATGCCGGACGGAATACCGACGCGCACTTCGGGCATGCCGAATTTGGCGGTGTCCACACCGACACGTAGATCGCAGGCCGCGGCCAGCTCCATGCCGAAGCCGAGGCAATAACCATTGATGCGTGCGATCACCGGCACCGGAAACGCGCGTATCGCTTCGTTCGCCACGTGCGTCAGCGTGTGCTCGACCTCGGCCTCCTCGGGCGTGAGGCCTTTCATTTCATGAATGTCGGCGCCCGCGATGAACGATTTATCGCCCGCGCCGGTGATGACGGCGGCGCGCAGTTGATCGTCCTGTGCGAGCTGGTCAAACGTCGCGGCGATGGCGCGTTTGCCCGCCATGCCCAGCGCGTTGCGGCGTTGCGGGTTGTTGACGGTGAGATAAGCGATGCGGCCATCGTGGCCGCGGTCGTCTATGCGGGTGAGGATAAGTTCGGTGGCGGAATTCATGGGTTGCCAAGCCAATCAAAAACCCATATCACCGTCGTTCCCGCGCAGGCGGGAACCCATAAGCCGTCGCAAATGGCACGTGTGTTATGGATTCCCGCCTGCGCGGGAACGACAGTGGGGTGGTGAGGTGTGCGCGTGCCCAATGGCATCTTCATGTAACCGCCGGCCGCTGCATCTTGACCGCCTGTTCATGCGCCACATTGGGCGCCACCAATTGATACAGCGCGCGCCGCGTGTTGCTGAACAGCGAACGCATTTTTTCCGTCCACGGTGTTTTGCGTGCGACTTGCGCGGCGGGGCTTTCCCATACATCCGGGCCGGTCATTTCGTAGGC
>VFLF01000753.1 GCA_009885185.1 Nitrosomonadales bacterium
CCGCTCGCCCTTTTATTTTAGTGTCCGGAATGGCCACTGGGTTTGCGCACCGTGACTTCAACATCGGTGGGCTTGCCCTTGGGTGAGGCGGATTTCGGCGCACGCACCGGCTCGGACAGCGCGCCGGTGTACTCGAAAGCCACTGTACCCGCGGGTGCCTTATACCAGCCGGGATCGGAATAATCCCCCTTCTTCTGGTCGCGTCGCACTTTCATCATGGTAAACATGCCGCCCATTTCCACCGAGCCATACGGACCTTGCCCGGTCATCATCGGCAAGGTGTTGTCGGGCAGCGGCATTTCCATTTCGGTCATGTCGGCCATGCCGCGTTCGCCCATCACCATGTAGTCGGGCACCAGCTTGTTGATCTTCTTCATGATCCCGGTGTGATCGACGCCGATCATGGTCGGCACCGCATGACCCATCGCATTCATGGTGTGGTGGCTCTTGTGGCAGTGGAACGCCCAATCGCCTTCCTCGTCGGCCAGAAACTCGATCTGACGCATCTGCCCCACCGCGATATCGGTGGTGACTTCCGGCCAGCGCGAACCTTTGGGTGTGGGGCCCCCATCGGTTCCGGTGACCTCGAACTCCACCCCGTGTAAATGAATCGGATGATTGGTCATGGTGAGATTACCAACCCGGATGCGGACTTTGTCGTTTAGCCGTACGTTCAAGGTATCAATCCCCGGGAATGCTCGGCTGTTAAACGTCCACAAATTGAAGTCGAGCATGGTGTTGACCATCGGCGTGGCGCTGCCGGGGTCAATATCGTAAGCATTCAGCAAAAAGCAGAAATCGCGGTCGACAGGATTAATCAGCGGATGCTTGCCCTTGGGGTGCGTCACCCAGAACCCCATCATGCCCATCGCCATCTGCGTCATTTCGTCCGCGTGCGGGTGATACATGAAGGTGCCGGGCCGGCGCGCCACAAACTCGTAGACAAAGGTCTTGCCCACCGGAATGGCCGGCTGGTTCAGGCCGGCCACCCCATCCATGCCATTGGGCAGGCGCTGGCCGTGCCAGTGGATGGAGGTATGTTCGGGCAGGCGGTTGGTGACGAAAATCCGCACCCGGTCGCCTTCCACCACTTCGATGGTCGGCCCGGGCGACTGGCCGTTATAGCCCCACAGATGCGCCTTCATGCCGGGCGCGATTTCGCGCACCACCGGTTCGGCGACGAGGTGAAATTCCTTCACCCCGCCTTTCATCCGCCACGGCAGCGTCCAGCCGTTGAGCGTGACCACGGGGTTGTACGGGCGACCGTCCGGTGGCGTCAGCGGCGGTTGCGTGTCGGCGCTGTTCTGCGTGGGCGCTTCGGGCACTGCGCCCTGTGCAGCGCGGCTAACGGTGGCGGCGGTCAGCAGCGCACCCGCGGCGCCGGCGGTGCGAAGGAAATTGCGGCGTGAGTTCATGTTGGATTCCATTAGTGTTCAGCGGCGGCGCTTTGCGGCGCGCTGCCTGCGGACAGATTCAATGTGCCCGGCGATTTGCCGGTGAGCGCGAGATTCAATGCGGTCTCGGCGAGCCAGAAATCGCGCTGCGCGTCGATGGCACTCGACACGGCGGCGATCTGCTGGCGCGCATCGGCAAGCAATTCAAACACGCTCATCAGCATGCCGTTGTATCGCAGCAGCACTTCTTCGGAAATGTGTTTACGCAGTGGCACGATTTCATCACGGTAGTGCCGCGCGAGTTCGTAGGCGGTGCGGTAGGCCGCATAGGCTTCGCGCACTTCCGAGCGCGCGCGCACAGCGGTGTCGGCGGCGCGATGCACTGCCTGCATGTAGGTATGCTCGGCGCGCGCGACTTTTGCGCCGCCCCAGTCGAAGATCGGCAGCCGCAGTTCGATCTCATAGCCGGTTTGGCGCGGCTCGTGGCTTGCGCTGTTGCGCTGGTAGCCGACTTCAAACACGTTGATAAACCCGGTGGCGCGGGTGAGGCCCATGGAGGCGGCGAGGTTTTTCGCTTCCTGCATCGCGCCCTGCACATCCAGGCGGCTCTTGATCGCCTGCGTTTCCAGATCACGAATGTCGCGCGCGCTTTTGGGCAATGCTGGCAGCCGCGCGGGTATCTGAAAACGCGCATCGTCTCCCCACAAGCCCAGCAGCCGGGTCAAACGCTCGCGCTCCGTGATCGCGCCCTGCCTCGCGCGCGCCAGTTGCGCGGTGGCCTCGGCGTAGAACACCTGCTCGCGCGCGTGATCGAGTTTGCTGAAATTGCCTGCCGCCGCCATGCGCCGCGCGAGTTCGGCGCTGGCCTCGGCGGCCTGCCTGACTTGCTCTGCGTACGCGGCGGTTTCCTGCGCCGCCACCGCAGCTACCCACGCGCGGCGCGTGTCGGCGGCCAATTGCAAAACCTCACCGGCGACTCGACCCTGCGTCAGCGCGAATCGGCGCTGCTCCAGCTCGGTACGCAGCGGCATGGTGACAAGCCCCAGCACGTCGAACAAAAATGAGCGTTCGATCTCGACTTCATCGGCGCGGCGCAGTCGCGTAAACGAAAACCCCGGATTGCGCAGCCGCCCAGCCTGCACCACATCCGCCTCGGCAATGCCCAGATCGGCGTAGGTCGCCTGCAAGCCGCGATTGTTGAGCAGCGCGACTTTCACCGCGTCGTCGATGCTCAGTGGTTTGCCGAGCAACGCGCGCGTGGCGCTTTGCGCGGCCTGGGTGTCCGCGTCGCTGCGCAGCCAAGTAGCTTCCTGTTGAATGCGGGGGCGCGTGAGGTCGTTTACCGCGTTGAGGCCACCGTCTTTCGAGAACGTGGTGCAGCCCGCGACAAAGATCAGGGCCGTGACCGTAAGTATTTTTTTATACATCATTTTTTGTGCTCCGGCGGATGGGCGGGTGGTGCCGCGCGCGTGCCTGCCGCGCCGCCAGCGTTGTCAAGTGAGTTACCACTAAAGATGCCCATATGGCCGCCCGCTTTGTGTACGTCGTCATTCAACTCGCGCCACGGCGCGAGCTTTTGTTCACGAAACGGCTGATAGCCGGTGAACGCGGAGCGGTATTGCGTTTCGGGCACGCGCGCATTCGCATCTGCCGCGGGCGGTGTTGCGAGGGGTTCAGCCGCGTGGGCGACAGGCAGGGCCAGCGCCGCAATGCACAGCGCGCCCTTTAAATTGCAATGCCAATAACGAAACATGATGATCCTCAAGATGATGCGTGCGCACGCCGTTTGCAACGGGCGCGACCGCGATGCGGCGCGCAGACCTGGCTGCGCGCCGACCTAATCAATCACGAAGAGGATCAACCGCGCGGCGGGCGGTCGGGAGAGTCGGGGATAAACAGGGTGTGCAGCGCCAGCACGAATAACGGCATGTCGCTGAACTTGTGCGCGGGCGTGGTAAACACGTTGGACGCGATGCCGGTGAAAACCTGATGACAGCACTGGTGACTGGTGTCGTCGCCGATGACCGGCGCCGTGCCGGCGGGTTGGGCATCGGCGTGATGCGCCGGCGAGGACGGTTGTTCGTGGCAGGGCATCGTCGTCGTGCCTTGCGCGGCAGTGGCGATGTCACCCGCTACCTTATGTATAGGCCCGTACGCCGCCGCAAAGCCCTGCACCGGCAGGGTCAGCATCATCAGCAGTACGAGCAGTTTGCGCAAGGCACGCATGTTTTTTAAAAAAAGTGTTTAAAAACAAATAGTTATCGAATATAGGGCATTTAGACACAACGCCAGCATAGCAGAAGAACATGCAAACGATATTTAGTTCCAAGCGACTGGGCGCCACGCAGTCAACCGTGCTCATCGTGGATGGGCGTCAATGCAGCACTTTTTGAATTTTTTGCCGCTGCCGCAAGGGCACGGATCATTACGGCCGACCTTCGGGCTTTCCCGCACGTAGGTCGCCTGTTGCGCCCAGCGCCGCTGACGCTCCTCGATGGCATCCGGCGTAAAAAACTCCCACGGATTTGCAAAGCGTTCCCATTGTTTTTCCAGCCCGCCCGAAGCGTATGCCCTGGAAACTTCGGTTGCGGTAAACACCGCGCCTATTTCCAACTGCCGTCCTGCCAGACTATCCAGCAACGCGCGATACCGTGCCGGCGCAAAATTCAGTATGGTGCTGCCGGCGGATAGCCGCAATTCCAACGCTTCCTTTTTGTCAGCGGCCATGGCGGCGGCCCAATCCAGGGCGTCATCAAGCGTCTGTGTACTGACATTTTCGGCGTGTGCGATGACGGATTCCACGGCATCGGCGCGCATGTACCATTCCAGTTCCCGGTCTTCCGATAATGCGCGCAGCGCGGGCATGACGGTGGCAGGCTTGTTGCGAAACAACGCCGGCCATCTGCCGGAAAGCCAGTCCTGCATGTCTTCGTCTTGTTCTTCGTCGAGGCGGCGCATGTACTCGGTGAGCAGGATGCCGGCGCTTTCCTCGCGCATCAGCCCTAACACCATCACCGCGTGCAGTGTCAGCCACCACTCGCCATTTTCTGCATCCGCATCCCAAGCTAGTCCGGCGGCCAGCGCATCGCGCAACGTCGCGATCATGGGTTCGCCGCGCGCCGCGCATTCGTCAATGAGGTGGCGTGGCACGCGGTCTTCGTTCTCGATCAGGCAATCCACCAATTCCGGCGCGGACAGCGCCGCGAAGGCTGCGTTTTCGCTTTCGTGATGCGGCAAGGGTGATATGACGGTCATGATGGGTTCCTGGGTGCCAACGCGTTAGCGCGGTCAATATATCCAGCCAGCGAAACAGCACAGTAAATTTTCTGCGTGGCGGCGGTGATTAGTGTGCGAGTTTATAGCCGCGCCGGCGCATCAACAAGTAGGCCGCCGGAATGACCCGCATCGACAGCAGCGGCACAGCTTTCGGGATTTAGTCACTGGTATTCCCTCGCTCCCTTTTTTAGCCAGCAGCTTTTTCTGGCACACCGCTTTCTATGGGGTCACGATTGATCGTAAATTCCTTCACCAGCGCGTAGATCGCTGGAATCACGATCAGGGTGAGGATGGTGGAGGAGATCATTCCCCCGACCATCGGTGCGGCGATGCGCCGCATCACTTCGGAGCCGGTGCCGCTGCTCCACATGATCGGCAACAGGCCCGCCATGATCGCCACCACGGTCATCATCTTCGGTCGCACGCGCTCGACCGCGCCTTCCATCACCGCTGCATAGAGATCTGCAACTCCCGGTCTGCCGCTCTTTGCCGCACATTTTGCCTTTACCGCCTCCCAGGCCTGGTCGAGATAGATCAGCATCACCACCCCGGTCTCCGCGGCAACACCGGCGAGCGCGATGAAGCCCACGGCTACCGCGACGCTGATGTTGTAGTCCAGCAGCCACATCAACCAGACGCCACCCACCAGCGAAAACGGCACCGACAGCATGACGATGAAGGTTTCGGTAAGCCGCCTGAAATTGAGGTAGAGGAGCAGGAAGATGGTCAGCAAGGTCAGCGGCACGACCACCTTCAGCTTCTGCTTGGCCCGCTCCATGTACTCGAACTGGCCGCTCCACGTCGCGTAGTATCCGGGTGAAAATTTCACCTGCTCGCGCACCGCTTTCTGCGCGTCGGCTACGTAACCGCCGATGTCGCGGCCGCGGATATCGACGTAAATGTAGGCCGCCAGCAGCGCGTTCTCGGTGCGGATGCTGGGAGGCGCCTTGACCGGCTTGACGCTCGCCAGTTGGCCCAACGGGATCATGCCGCCGTTCATAATGGGCACCAGCACCTGGGTTGCGATCGCCTGCGGATCGCTGCGCAGTTCGCGCGGGTAACGCACGCTGACGCCATAGCGCTCGAGCCCTTCCACCGTCG
>VFLF01000931.1 GCA_009885185.1 Nitrosomonadales bacterium
CGCTGCTGCAAGTCACCGCCGGCAACAATTACAAGCTGCGCGTGTATCCGTTGCCCGCGCAGGGCACGCGCCGCGTGCTGATCCGTTACGCGGAAACGCTGCCGGTGTCTGCGAACTTGCGGCGCTACCGTCTGCCACTGGATTACGCGCGTGACCTCGCGGGCTTTACGCTGCGTGTGCTGGTGCGCGCGCCGGAGCAGGCACCCGCGCTCGCGGGCACGCAGCTGCAGGGGTTGGCATTCAAAACACGCGGCGTGGATTACGAGGCGGAGATTTCGCGCAGGGATTTTGCTGCTCGCGGCGTGCTGGAAGTGCAGGTTCCGGTAGCGGTGCGCCCTGAAGTGCATACGCAGATTCACCATGAAACGAACTACTTCGTGGCCGAAGTGCCCGCACGTCTGAGCGACACCGTATTGCGCAACGTGCCGCAGTTAGTGGGCATCGTATGGGACGCTTCCGGCTCCGGCGCCGCGCGCGACCATGCCCGCGAGTTCGCGCTGCTCGACACGTACTTCAAGCGCCTTGGAAATGGCGGCAATGGCGAGGTGCGCCTGACGCGCGTGCGCGACGCCGCCGAGCCCGCGGAACGTTTTCGCATCAGCAACGGCGACTGGAGCGCGTTAAGGCGCGCGCTGGAAACCACCGCCTACGACGGTGCCACGCAGCTGGGTGCATTTACGCCCGAAGCGAATGTCGGCGAATACCTGCTGTTCAGCGATGGACTGGACAACTTCGGCGAGCGTCCGCTGGCCAAACTCAATGTGCCGCTGTACACCGTGAGCGCCGCCACACGCGCTGACCCGGCGCGGATGCGGCAACTGGCCGAAGCCAGCGCCGGACAATTTGTCGACCTGGTATCGCTTACCGCCGCCGAAGCCGCGCGCCAATTGTTGTATCGCACGGCGCGCATCGTGGCGCTCGACGGCCACAACGTGACGCAACTGACCGCCGCGTCGCGAATGGCGAACAACGGGCGCTGGCTGGTGGCCGGGCAATTGCAGGGCGAGAACGGCACGCTCAGAGTGACGGTGCATTACCCGGCGTCGCGTTCAGGTACCGAGACGATCACTATTCCGCTGCGCGCCGGGCACAACGCTGATAGCCTCGCCGCCGCCGCGTGGGCGCAACTGCGCATCGCCGAACTCGACGGCGAATACCGCTTGCACCGCGCGCAAATCCGTCGTCTGGGCATGGCGTTCGGGCTGACCTCGCGCGAGACTTCGCTGATCGTGCTCGACCGGATTGAAGACTATGTGCGTAACGAGATCTCGCCGCCCGCTGAACTGCGCGCCGAATACGACCGCCTGCGGCAAAATCAACATGTGCGCGCCGCCGATGAGCGCAACCGCCAGTTGGAGCGCGTGGTGCAAATGCTCAGGGAAAAAACCGCCTGGTGGGAAAAGGATTTTCCCAAGAGTGCGCGTCCGCAGCCCGAATCCAAGGCCAAAATCGGCGGCGGCCCGCGTGTGGATGGCGCGGTGATGCAGGAACGTGCGGAAATCGATGTGCGCCGCGTTGCCCCGGCGACTGAAGCCTCGCGTGACCGGCAGGCATCGTCGCCGCGGCCAGCCATGAACGCTGCGCCGTCACCCGCAGGCCGTGCGCAAAACCGACTAGCCGACACCATGGTGGGCGGGGCGGCAAAAGACGACGCTGCAGCAGCGCCGCGCGGCATGAGCATCCAGCTCAAGCGCTGGACGCCTGACGCGCCGTATTTCAAGCGCTTTAGCGATGCTGCCGCCAGCGACTTATATCGCGTGTATCTAGACGAGCGCGCGGGCTACGTCAACAGTACGGCGTTTTTTCTCGATGCGGCGGACGTGTTTTTCGACAAGGGGCTGGTGGCGCTCGGCGTGCGCGTACTCGGTAATCTGGCAGAAATGGATCTGGAGAACCGCCATATTCTGCGTATTCTCGGCTATCGGCTGACGCAGGCCGGGCAGGCCAAACTCGCGATCCCCATCCTCGCGCGCGTGCTCGAACTCGCGCCCAACGAACCGCAGTCGTATCGTGATCTGGGTCTGGCGTATGCGGCGGACAAGCAATGGCAAAAGGCCGCTGATAGTTTGTATGAGGTGGTGGTTCGTCCGTGGCACGGACGTTTCCCGGAAATCGAACTCACCGCGCTGGATGAACTCAACGCCATCATCGCCACGGCAGAAACACCGGTGGACGTGAGCCGCTACGACGCACGCCTCATGCGTAACCTGCCCGTGGAGTTGCGCGTGGCGCTGTCGTGGGACGCCGACAACACCGACATCGACCTGTGGGTGACCGACCCGAACGGCGAGAAGGCCTACTACGGCAACCGCATCAGTTATCAGGGCGGACGCATGTCGCAAGATTACACCGGCGGCTACGGCCCGGAAACGTTTTCATTAAAAAACGCCAAGCCCGGAAAATACAAAGTCGAAGCCAACTTCTACGGCCATAACCAGCAGATCGTCGCTGGCGCCACCACGCTGCAACTGAAACTCACCACGCGCTTCGGCACGCGCGAGGCGAAGGAACAAACGGTGACACTGCGGCTGAAGGGTAGAAGCGAAGTGGTGCAGGTGGGCGAATTTGAAGTAAAGTAATTTGGGGCACACAACGTAAAGTGTTGGTGGTATCTCCGGTTTACAATGTTCGCGCAATCAACCGGAACCCCACATGAAAAACAAGCAAATCCTCCTTGCCTCGCGTCCGCAAGGCGTCGTCGAAGAAAGCCACTTCCGCCTCGTCGAAACCGATGTTCCCAAAGCAGGAGAGCGTGAGTTCGTGGTGCGCGCGCATTACCTTTCGCTCGACCCTTACATGCGCGGGCGCATGGACAATGAAAAATCCTACGCCGCCAAGGCCGAAGTCGGCGCGGTGATGGTCGGCACGGCGGTGGGCGAAGTCATCGAATCGAACCACGAGAAATTCAAGATTGGCGATTTTGTTGAAACGCGCTCTGGCTGGCAGGAATACGGCGTCTCCAACGGCGGCGGCGTGCGCAAGGTTGATCCCAACTACGTGCCGTTGTCGGCGTACCTGGGGGCGGTGGGCATGCCCGGCGTTACCGCGTGGATCGGCTTGAACGAACACGGCAAACCCAAGGCCGGCGAAACCGTGGTGGTGTCGGCGGCCAGCGGCGCGGTGGGCAGCGCGGTGGGCCAACTCGCCAAATTCAAGGGTTGCCGCGCCGTGGGAATCGCCGGCGGACGTGAGAAATGCGCTTACGTGGTGAACGAACTCGGTTTTGAAGCCTGCATCGATTACAAGGCCGGTGGTTTGGACGCCGCGCTGAAAGACGCCTGTCCCAAAGGCATCGACGTCTACTTCGACAACGTCGGCGGGCCGATACTCAACGCCGTGCTCGACCAAGTGAACGCCTTTGCCCGCATCGCGCTGTGCGGGCAGATTTCCGGCTACAACGACCCTGACGCGCTGACCGTGCGCAACTTCCGTAGCTTTCTGGTGAACCGCATCCAGGCGCGCGGCTTCATCTGCTCCGATCACATGGACCTGTGGCGGCCTGCGCTGAAGGAACTCGGCGAACTGGTGCATGAGGGCAGGCTCAAGTACCGTGAAAGCATCGCGCAGGGGCTGGAAAATGCGCCGCGGGCGTTTATTGGACTGCTGAACGGGAAGAATTTTGGCAAGCAATTGGTGAAGCTGATTTGAGGATTTGCCGCCGGGAAGCGCCTGTACAGATTACACTCCGCTCCATCCTTTTCATCGTCGTCCCCAGCCTCTGTTGCCGTCAATGTCTGCCCCCATGATTGCCGCCACCGCCGCCGACCTGATGCCCGAGGCCGCACGCCTGCGCGACGCGGGCCACGGCCCGCTGGTGTCGTATTCGCGCAAGGTTTTTATTCCGTTGACGCAACTGTGCCGCGATGTATGCAGTTATTGCACCTTTGCGCACGCCCCGCAGTCGGGTAAGCGCGTCTATCTCACGGCGGATGAAGTTCTGGCGATAGCCAAAGCCGGCCAGGCCGCTGGGTGCACCGAGGCGCTGTTCACGCTGGGCGACAAGCCGGAGTTGCGCTACAAGGCCGCGCGCGAGGAATTGGCGGCACTCGGTTACGCCACCACCATCGATTATTTGTACGCGATGTGCGCGCGGGTGTTAAACGAAACATCGCTATTGCCGCATGTGAACCCCGGCGTGATGACGCGAGATGAAATGGCGCGGCTGCGCGAGGTGAGTGCATCACAGGGGCTGATGCTGGAAAGCACGTCCGAGCGCTTGTGCGAAAAAGGCGGGCCGCATTTTGGCTCGCCGGACAAACACCCGGCGGCACGGCTGGCAGTGCTGCGCCTGGCAGGCGAGCTGAAAATCCCGTTCACCACCGGCATTCTCATCGGCATCGGCGAGACGCGCGCGGAGCGCATCGATGCGCTGACCGCGATTCGTGATTTGCATCAACAATACGGGCAAATCCAGGAATTCATTATTCAAAACTTCCGCGCCAAGCCCGATACCCGCATGGCCTATGCACCGCACGCGCCGCACGAGGAAATGCTGTGGACGATTGCCGCCGCGCGTTCGATACTCGGCGCGAAGATGAATCTGCAGGCGCCGCCTAATCTGAGCGGCGAGCATTGCGCCGAATTGCTCGACGCCGGCATCAACGACTGGGGCGGCGTGTCGCCAGTGACGCCGGATCACGTGAACCCGGAAGCGCCGTGGCCCGCCGTGGAAGCGCTGCGCGCGATAACCGCATCACGCGGCAAGGAACTGATGGCGCGGCTGCCGAGTTATCCGGCGTATGTGCAAGACGCAGCGCAGTGGCACGACAAAGCCATGGCCACGGCGGTGATACGCGCCAGTGATTCGGACGGGTATGCGCGTGTGGATGAGTGGTCGCCGGGGCTGGCGCTGCCTTTAAAGCTATTGCCACGGCCATCAAAATATTTAATAAAAACAAATACTTACGATGTAACAACAGAAGCCGGCATCGAACAACTGTTCGCCGCACGCGGCAACGAATTCCACGACATCTGCGCCGCAGCCGACAACCTGCGCCGCGCCACTGTCGGCGACACCGTGCGCTACGTGGTCAAT
This sequence comes from Nitrosomonadales bacterium, assembly GCA_009885185.1. The sequence continues at coordinate 5,036 of VFLF01000931.1, forward strand.
CGCAACATCAACTACACCAATATCTGCGCCTATCGCTGCACCTTTTGCGCGTTTTCCAAGGGCACGCACGGCAAATCGCTGCGCGGCGATCCGTATGATTTATCGCTCGACGAAATCGAGCGACGCGTCGCCGAGGCGTGGTCGCGCGGCGCCACCGAAGTGTGCATGCAGGGCGGCATTCATCCCTCGTACACCGGCGACACGTATCTGAACATACTGCGCGCGGTGAAGCGCGCAGCGCCCGGCATCCACGTGCATGCGTTCACGCCGCTGGAGGTGACGCACGGCGCGCAGACGCTGGGTTTAACCGTGCGTGAATTTTTGTCGCGGCTGATCGATGCGGGTTTGAACAGTCTGCCGGGCACGGCGGCAGAAATTCTTGATGATGAAATCCGGCAAATAATTTGCCCGGATAAGGTCAACACCGATGAATGGCTCACTGTGATGCAAACCGCGCATGAACTGGGCTTGCGCTCGACCGCCACCATCCTGTTCGGCCACGTCGAGCAGCCGCGCCACTGGGCGCGCCACTTGCTGCGGGTGCGCGCCTTGCAGGAGAAAACTGGCGGCTTCACCGAATTTATTCCGCTGCCGTTTGTGCATATGGGAGCGCCGGTGTATCAGCAGGGCCGTGCGCGCCGCGGGCCGACCTCGCGCGAGGCGATTCTGATGCATGCGGTGGCGCGCCTCGTGCTGCATCCGGTGATACAAAACATCCAGGTATCGTGGGTGAAAATGGGCGAAGACGGCGTGGCGGCGTGTCTCGCGGCGGGGGTCAATGACCTCGGTGGCACGCTGATGAACGAGAGCATATCGCGCGCGGCGGGCACGCAGCACGGGCAGGAGATGGAACCCGCGCGCATGGAAGCGATGATTCGCGCGGCGGGGCGCGTGCCGCAGCAACGCACCACGCTGTATGGCGAGGCGGCGGCGGAGCGGCATCAAACGGCATGCCGGGCCGCACCCTTGGCTGCGCCGATATTTCAAGAGGCAGCAGCATGAAAATCGGTGTGCTCGGAGGAACCGGCAAGGAAGGCAGCGGACTCGCCTATCGCTGGGCGCTGGCCGGCCATGAAGTCGTGATCGGCTCGCGAGACGCGACGAAAGCCGCTGCGGGCGCGGCGGAATTAAATGCCTTGCTCGGCGGCAAGGCGGTGGTGCGCGGCGCGTCCAATCCTGACGCCGCGCAGGCCGAAGTCGTGGTGCTCACCGTGCCCTATGCCGCGCAACTCGCCACGGCGGAAAGCGTGGCCGCGCACCTCGCCGGAAAAATTCTCATTGATGTCACCGTGCCACTGGTGCCACCCAAGGTGGATCGCGTGCAGTTGCCCAATGGCGAATCGGCGGTGGTGACGCTGCAACGCAAACTCGGCGCGCAGGTGAAAGTGGTGTCTGCGTTTCAGAATGTTTCCGCCACGCATTTGAAAGACCCGGCGCATGAAGTCGATTGCGATGTGCTGGTGTGCGGCGACGATGCCGAGGCGCGCGAAGTGGTCATTGGGCTTGCGCACGACGCGGGCCTGCGGGCGTGGCACGCGGGCGTGTTGGCGAATTCGATTGCGTCCGAGGCGCTGACATCCGTGTTGATCGCGATTAACAAGCGTTACAAGGTCGCAGGGTCGGGGATACGCATTACCGGCGTGCCGCCATCTCCTTAACGTAACCTTTAGTATGAACGCACGCGCCCTAC
>VFLF01000656.1 GCA_009885185.1 Nitrosomonadales bacterium
CGGAAAGCCCGACTAGGCAATCACGGCGCACAATCGAAAACCCCGCTGAACCGGAGCAAAACAGGAATACATCATGCCAGCCGTCGATGATTTCCCGTATCGCGTCGGGCGCGATGCCCGCGGCTGGAAGCCGATTAAGCTGCGCGGAGTCGATACGATGCAACTCGCCTCGCGTGTTGCGGAGCATGTAAATTTTCTGAGGTCACTCTAACTGCGTGTGTATGTCTTCATCGATGGCGGTGGCGTAGGTGGCGGCGTTGTGGATCGTCTGCGTCAATTGGGGCACGATGTTGTCGAAGTGCAATTCGGCGGCCGGGCCGACGATCCGCGCAAATATGCAAACAAGCGTGCGGAAATGTGGGGCAACACAAAAGAGTGGCTTAAGCGCGGCTCTATCGAGAACGACGAGGCTCTCGCCATTGATCTGACCGGCGTTGAGTATTCGTTCAACCCACACGATCAGATACAGCTTGAGCGGAAAGAAAGCATGCGCGCCCGGGGCCTGGCATCACCCGATGATGGCGATGCCCTGGCTTTGACGTTCGCGTATCCCGTGCGCTCGTGACGCACGACGATGAGGAATACGAGCGCACTCGTGCTCGGCAACGGCGGCCGGAACATGATCCCTTCGCGTATATGGGGCACACTCCCTATGCGGACATTGGGTAACTACAAGAATTCTTGTTGGTGCGAGAAGCGCGACGCTTCATATCGGGAAACCGATAACCGCCGGGCGTCGTATTAGAAAACCGATAGCGCCTAACTCCAGTTCTTGGGGTTGCTGTCCACTTGCTGCTTGAACGGACCCGGGTTTATTGTCAACCCCATATGCGCCGGCGGGGCCTGCGTGTCCGGATGACTTTGCAGAAAACTCGGCCTATGCGTGCCAACGCACTGAGGCCGCTGGATAGTTCGCGTAGGATCTCCAATTGTAAACCGCCGGCAGGATGTACGCTTAGCGTCATGCGCGTGCAAGCTCAGGGCGGCATTTACGTTGTAGGCGCGATGGCTTGATTTGCCGTCGCTTATCATTGTCGCCAGAAACTGATCAGATCTGGTTAGCTACCCACAATAGCGTGGGTGGTTATCGTCAGCCAATTAAAGGAAACCATCATGAAGTATTCGAGACTGTTTATAGCAGGAATAACGGCACTTACATTGGGTGGATGTTTTACGCTTCCCGCAGGACCAGCCGGACCGCAAGGCGCAACGGGTAATACGGGTCGCACCGGCGATACGGGCTATACGGGGGCAACCGGCAATCCGGGGCGCACGGGCGCAACGGGTAGCACAGGCGATACAGGTGCTCCTGGAGAGACCGGCGGTACCGTTTTGATTGTGCCGGCACGCTAAAAAATGCAAGGCGAACTACGCCTTGTTATTTACGTTTGGGCTGCGAATTCGTAGTCAGGCCGGTGGACGTTTCAAACAGGCCGCCCCTTGGGCGTACCCCCCGCTGACGCTGATTTTCAGCGATTCAGCGGTCGCATCGGGTAAACAGCCCGCGTCCTATCTGCGTCCACGGGGCACTTGATGGGCCGGGCTACGCACACAGCTACGCCGAGATCAAAGCCGAGCTTGAGGCTCGGGTTACCGGTGGATGAAACCACTGCGTTTCTAGCCCGTGGCGAAGAGCTAGGGTATTTTGGCGGGCCGTCCCGGCCGCGGTTGAGTGGGTAATATTAGGCGATGCCGGCTTAATGCAAAACGTATGTTTGGATGGGTAGTGTCTCAGTTTGAAATGTAACAGTGGGATATCGTGTCAATGTGGTTTGTAATCGCCGTCCTGCTCAAGTTTTGCAATTTGATCCTCGCATTCCGCGATTAAACGGCGCGCCTCTGCCAACTGGGAAGCCGGTAGTTCATCCCGTATTTTGTCCATCAGCCCGCTTGTACGGCTTCGCGCGTGGCTTTAGATTGCGAATCTCTGTGTCAGTCAGCGGCATGGGGTAACTCCCAAATGGGGAAACAGCTTACCCCTCTAAGTTACCCCCCCTCAGCCGCGCGCTGTCAAGAAATGATTTGAAACGATGTGACGCTGTTACTTATAGGGAGAATTCAGGTTTTTCTGGCGGGTCGCTATGATTTGGAAACGACCTGAAAACATGAAGTGGTGCCGTTGGAGGGAATCGAACCCCCGACCTGACGCTTACG